>DATBUE010000472.1:0-2355 GCA_036516375.1 Noviherbaspirillum sp.
GCAGATAAAGAATGACGAAGCCGAAGACTGTGTTCATGCCGCACTCCGGAAAAAAATTCCGGCGATTATAGCCGTAGATCCTCGGGAAATTTCCACAGAGATACGCGTGGCAGTCTTCGAAAAACCACGCGCAACAGGCTCAGTAAGCCAGATTGAAATATTGATACCAGCGCACCAGCAATTGCACGAGCAAAACGCCGCCGAGCAGCCCGGCGCCGAAGTACATCACGACGCTGAGCATGCGGTTGGTGCGACGCTGCTCCTCCAGCACCGCACGCAGCAAGGTGTTGGTTTCGCCGATGGAGTGGCCGTCCTGCGCCGACAGCGCCTGATGTACCAGGCGCGGCAGTTGCGGAATCAGCTTGTTGTAACGCGGTGCTTCTTCCTTCATGCGGGCCACGAAGCCGCGCCAGCCCATCTGCTCGTTCATCCAGCGTTCCAGATAAGGCTTGGCGGTTTTCCACAGGTCGAGGTCGGGATCGAGCTGGCGGCCCAGCCCTTCAATGTTAAGCAGGGTCTTTTGCAGTAGCACCAGTTGCGGCTGCACTTCGACGTTGAAGCGGCGCGATGTCTGGAACAGACGCAGCAGTACCTGGCCGAAGGAAATGTCGCGCAGCGGGCGGTCGAAGATTGGCTCGCAGCAAGCGCGCACGGCTGATTCCAGTTCATCCACCCGCGTGTTCTTCGGCGCCCAGCCCGATTCGATGTGCGCCTCGGCCACGCGCTTGTAGTCGCGGCGGAAGAAGGCAAGGAAGTTCTGCGACAGATAGTCCTTGTCGAAGTCGGTCAGCGTACCGACGATGCCGAAATCGAGCGCGATGTAGCGGCCGAAGGTCGCCGGCTCGACCGAGACCAGGATGTTCCCGGGATGCATGTCCGCATGGAAGAATCCATCGCGAAAGACCTGGGTGAAGAAAATTTCGACGCCGTCGCGCGAAAGCTTCTTCAGATCCACGCCCTCGGCCACCAAGCGCTCGGTCTGGGAAATCGGAATACCGCGCATGCGTTCCATCACGATCACCGAGGTCGAGCAGTAATCCCAGAACATTTCCGGCACGACCAGCAGTTCGGACTGCATGAAATTGCGCCGCAACTGACTGGCATTGGCAGCTTCGCGCATCAGGTCAAGCTCGTCGTGCAAGTATTTATCGAATTCGGCCACCACTTCGCGCGGCTTCAGGCGCCGCCCGTCCGGCCACAGGCGCTCCACCCATCCAGCGGCGATGCGCATCAGCGCCAAATCCTCATCGATCGACTTGCGAATGCCCGGACGCAGCACCTTGACCGCGACCTCGGTGCCATCCTTCAGGCGCGCAAAGTGGACCTGTGCAATCGAAGCCGAAGCCACCGGCTCGCGCGCGAATTCGGCAAACAGTTGGTCCGGATGCGCTCCCAGCGACTTCGTTATCTGGGCAATCGCCAAATCCGAATCGAAGGGCGGCACGCGGTCCTGCAGGCGGGCCAGCTCGTCGGCCAGGTCATGCGGAACCAGGTCGCGCCGGGTCGACAAGACCTGGCCGAACTTGACGAAGATGGGTCCCAGTTCTTCCAGCGCGCGCCGCAGGCGCACGCCACGCGGTGAAGACAGGTCGCGCCAGAAGGTCAGCGCGGTCAGCATGCGGGCGATGCGCGGACGCGCCAGACCGGAAACCGCAATATCGTCCAGACCGTAGCGGACTGCCACGCGCCAGATCTTGTACAGCCGCAGGAAACGAAGCAGCATCAGCGGCGCCCCAGCTTGTCGATGCGCTTGGACAGACGCTCTACATCGTCACGCAACTGCGCGACCTCGCTTGCAAAATCACTCACAGCCTTGCGCCGCACCAGCATGGGATTCTCTTCAAGAAAATATTCGGCCAGGTTTTCTTCCAGCCTGCGACGCGTGTCGCGCGCGCCCTCGACCGCACCGCGCGCAGCCGCAGTCACGCGCATTGCCGGCACGTCGCCGATCCAGCGCGCCAGATCATGCTCGGCTTCCCAACGCAGCGATTCCGACAATTGCGAAATCGTATTGGCGAAATCGGCGTCGCCTTCGATGCGCACGTAGGAAAACGCGTGCTTGCGGTCGGACAGGATCAGCGGCACATCGGCCAAGGCGACATGAATCGTTACCGCGGCTGCGGCATCTTCCGGCGCGGCCTGCACCATGCCGTCGGCAGTGGCAGCCAGGCGCAATGCAAGCATTCCGGTATCGATTACGGCGACCTTGCCGGCATGGCGCGCCAGCTTCGCGCGAGCCCACGGCTCGGAATCCAACAGGTGATTGATGGCCGCAGCCGCAGGAGAGGAAATCATGGGAGAAAAAACAAGGCCGCCCGCGGGTTTCGCGGGCGGCCCAAGTTTAGCAGCTTGCTG
>DATBUE010000473.1:0-2249 GCA_036516375.1 Noviherbaspirillum sp.
CTGTTCCTGCGCGGCGATCCTTCGAAAGCGGAAGCGATGACCGACATCGTCGTGCGCCATGGCGGCGCGCCAATCGAGGCCCAGGCCGACGCCGACCCCGGCGACGCCAGCAAGAAGTACTCGATGCACGCCTTCGGCGCCGTCTTCGTCGAGGTGGAGGTCGACGAGGCGCTGGGCGAAGTGCGGGTGCCGCGCGTGGTCGGCGTCTACGGAGTCGGCAAACTGATGAACGCGAAGACCGGCCACAGCCAGCTGATGGGGGGCATTGTCTTCGGCCTCGGCATGGCGCTGTTCGAAGAGACCGTGTTCGACCTGCGCGACGGCCGCGCCGTGAACGGCAACCTGGCCGAGTACCACGTGCCGGTGAACGCCGACATCGGCAGCATCGATGTGCAGGTGGTCGACGAGGACGACCCGCACGTCAATCCGCTGGGCGCGAAGGGGATCGGGGAGATCGGCATCACGGGCGTGGCGGCGGCGGTGGCGAATGCCGTGTATCACGCGACCGGCAAGCGGATACGGGAGTTGCCGATTACGCTCGATAAGCTTTTATAACGCGATCTTCCAACGGAGCCGCAGGCGTCGCTCGTAGGGTGGGCACCTGTTCAGCACAGGGACATCCTAAACACTTGGCTAGGGACATAGGTAACACTCTATATGATCATTGCACTGCTGACTTTGGGAGCGTGCGATGCCTTGGAAGGAGTGTTCCAAAATGTCTTCTCGTCTCGAGTTCGTGATGCTGGCGTCAGCCCCAGGCGCCAATATCTAGTCCCTGTGCCGCACCTTCGGCGTCAGCCGCAAGACGGGCTACACTTGGCTCAAACGCTATCAGGCCGAGGGCGTCGATGGATTGGTCGAGCAGTCCAGGAAGCCCCACACATCGCCCAACCAGAGTAGCGCCGAGCTGGAAGCACGCATCCTGGCATTGCATGACGCCTATCCGTGCTGGGGCGGACGCAAGCTTGCTGCCTTGCTGCCTGACGGGCTCCCCAAGCCTCACCACAATACGATCGCGGCGATTCTGCGTCGTCATGGCCGTCAGATCGCACCTCAGACCGATAGCGGTAAGCGTACGCACCTGCGCTTCGAGCACGAAGCACCCAATGTGCTGTGGCAAATGGATTTCAAGGGCCATTTCACCCTTACCGACAAACGCGCCGGCCGCTGCCATCCGTTGACGATCCTGGATGATCATTCTCGATTCTCGGTTTGTCTGGAAGCTTGTCCTCAAGAGACGTATGAACATGCGCAAGCCGCCCTGATCCAGACATTTCGGCATTACGGCATGCCCCAGCGGATCACGTGCGACAACGGTTCTCCTTGGCGCGTGGCGGCAGAACAGAGCATCTCACGACTGGAAGCCTGGCTCATCCGACTGGGCATTCGCGTCAGCCACAGCCGGCCATATCATCCGCAAACGCAAGGCAAGGACGAGCGCTTTCACCGTACGCTCAAGCGCGAGCTGCTGGAGCGAACCGGCTTTCACTCGCTGCAATCTTGCCAGCTGGCGTTCGACAAATGGCGTGAGCAGTACAACCTGGTGCGACCACACGAGGCACTGGGACAAAAGCCGCCAGGGACACGGTATGCGGCGAGCGCTCGTCCTTATCCGGAACGACTTCCTGCCGTCGAATACGACAGTGGCGACGAGGTGAGAAAAGTGCGCCGTAGTGGGCAGATCCAGTTTGCCAACCGGGATATTTTTGTTGGTGAAGGATTGCTGGGCGAACTGGTCGCTGTTCGCCCAACTGCCGAAGATGGCGTCTTCAAAGTCTACTTCTGTGACCGGGAAATCCGTACGCTCGACTTACGAAACGAGCGCTAAAATCGAACCGCAATGTGTTACCTATGTCCCTAGCCAAGTGTTACCTATGTCCCTGTGCTGAACAGGTGCCCACCCTACAGTCGAGGCTAGCAATTCCAGGAGCGGCAGCGGAGTACAAACAAAAACGGCGAACCCAAGGTCCGCCGTTCCGTGTGCAATACGATGCGATTTATTCGCCCATCTGGCTCTGCAGGTAATTCTGGATGCCGACCTTGACGATCAGGTCGAGCTGGGTCTCGAGCCACTCGATGTGCTCTTCGGTGTCTTCCAGGATCAGCAGCAGCAGGTCGCGCGAGACGTAGTCGGCGGCGGCTTCGCAGGCGGCGATGCCTTCCTTGACGGTCAGCTGGGCGGCGCGCTCGAGCTTCAGGTCGCATTCCAGCATTTCCTGGGTCGATTCGCCGATCAGGATCTTGTGCAG
>DATBUE010000474.1:0-7344 GCA_036516375.1 Noviherbaspirillum sp.
ATAAGCGAGACGCTCAAGGACAGATAGTTGTTCCAGCTGAAACGCACGAGACCATAGCGGAGCTGCGTGGGCCAATACCGGAAGATCCTCAGCAATTAGAAGTGCATTTCATGCCAGATGGGTCAGTGCAGCTCCGCATTACCCATGAGTATTCCCTGCCGATGGTGATAATTGAGAGAAGCGCTGGGCAAAGGCCATGAACGATATCATCTACCCGCAAGTTCCTACGTGTCGTATAAGCACCAGCAATTCCCCTTCAAAATCGACAACTGATTATTTGGCTTTCGCGTTAGCTGGACGAACAAAAGAACAATCTTCAGCTCAAAAACCAACATGTCAGCAAGACTTATGGCTTACCGTCTTTTTTGATGGAACGGGAAATAACCGGGAAGTTGATGAGCCTACGTTCGAGCATAGCAATGTGGTCCGCCTCTATCATGCGCATCATATTGATGACCCGGTTTCAGATCGTTATCGATTGTATGTCCCAGGTATCGGGACGCCATTCCGCGAGATAGGGGATGAGGGCGGAAAATTTTCCATGGCAGTTGGAGCAGGGGGCGAGGCACGTATTCAATGGGCACTGGGTCGCGTAGAGGCGCGTATCAAGGCAGCCGCTGCAAGAGCCAACAATCAAGCAAACAAGATCAGGTCAATCAACATTGCGGTCTTCGGATTTTCTCGCGGCGCTGCAACCGCGCGTGCCTTTGCACGCCGTATTGCAGATAGATGCGCCGAGGTAGGAGAGCGCTGGGAGTGGAAAGAAGGACGGCATCCCACTCGCCTGTATTTCCTCGGCTTGTTCGATACCGTGGCCTCGGTAGGATTGCCAGCAAGTGCACGGAAGTTCGGAGGCGAGGCCTTCCTGCTCGGCTTTCTTCCGGTCTTGATTGCGGCTAACGCCGATGGGCACGGAGGGTGGGCTGAAAATTTGCGGGTGCCCCCCATGGTTGAGCGTTGCGTCCATTACTGCTCTGCGCATGAGATGCGCAACTCCTTTCCGCTGGATACGCTTCTCGAAGACGGGGTATATCCGGAAAATTGTTTCGAGCATTTCTATCCCGGTGTTCATTCGAACGTCGGTGGCGGATATCGTCCTGGCGAGGGTGGGCGCAATACCAATCGCTTCGCCATGCTCAATTTGATCCCGTTGAAAGCGATGTACGAGGAAGCCATCAAGGCCGGTGTGCCTCTCGTGGACATCAACACCGCGGACGACCAGATAAAGGACGACTTCCTGCCGCCACCCGGTGAAGCAACCGAGGCACGCAAGCGTCTTTCAGAACACTTCGACTACTACATGAACACGGTGGGCTGGGGCGGCAACAACGTTGGCGAGACTGTGCGCAGGCACATGCAGATGTATTTCCGCTGGCGCATCCAGCATGTCCAACGCAAGATGGAAGAACGTCAGAAAGGCGGTGCCGATTGGGAGACGCAGCGGCTTGTCCAATACGATTCCGAGTTGGAGACGGAACGGCGCGAGAAACAAGAAGAGTTGAGACGACGCGAGCGCGAATATCGGGCTGCGCAATCGGAGCGGGACAGGGTGCGGACCGAAGCGGACCAGGGGTACTGGCGTGCCGACGCGGATGAAGTACATGCGCGCTATGAAGAAAAGCGCTGGGCCAAGGTGCACCAGGAAGCCGTGGTCAATACGATGCCCGCCAATGCTGATCAACTGGCGGCTGCGCTCGACAAGTATGACCAGCAGTTTCTTCAAGACAGTAAGGCGGTTTTGGCGGCCGACCCCAGCACGCTGCGGCCATTCGCACGCATTCTGCGCGAAGCGTGGGAGATGGAGCGGCTGACGGATAAAACGATCATCGCCTTTTTCGATGAGTACGTGACGGATTCGCTGGCAGGCTTCGACACGGACCGGACCCGAGCTATCGAGCACCGTTGGCTATACCAAGGTGGCGATGCCACCATTGATTACGCGGCCTTGCGCAGGATGGAGTTGGAGAGGCTGGCGGAAGTCGCGTGATTTCTAAGTACCCCCGCAAAACAAATTGTGGATGTATGCAGCTTTGGCCGGCGCGTTGCTGCGTTGCCCGTCTCTTGCAGTGCCCGCACTGCGGCGAGCCGGGCGCCTTGCATCGCATCCGCCCCAAGCCTCACTCATCTCACAATTTATTTTGCGGGGGTACTTAGTTCCCAGCCACCGCCGCTTCCAAAACGCAAGGCAAGGCGAAGCCCCGAGCGGCTTAGTTTTAACCAGGGAGAACCACATGAAAAACCATTCCTATCTTCGTTCCATGCCGCTGGCCTTCGCCTTTGTCCTTGTTGCCTGCGCCCAGACCGAGCAAGCGGTCGATGCACAGTTGGCTATGCCGACACAGGAACAGCCGCTGCAAATTATCCAGGCCGAAGTACATGCCCCGTCCAGCACGCCGGAGACCGTGGTCAGCGAATACGACACCATGAACCCGGTTCCCATCGAATTCGAAACCCTGAGCGTGCGGCTGGACGCTCCCGATACGCAGATCCTCAAAGAGATCAGCGAGCGCGCGCTTGCGGCGGAGCGCATCACCATCCGCGGGTATTGCGATCGTCAAGAGGTGAACAATGCGAAGGAAGTGGCGATCGAGCGTGGGGCCGTGGTTCGTGACGAGCTGGTGCGACTCGGTGTAGATCCGAAAATTATCCGCATCCGCTATTCCACCGAATCCGCCGGCAAACACGCTGCGGAAATCGAGCTGCACGATGACGCCTGATTCGCTCTACCTGCACCGGCCCATCCATTTTTCCAGACCCAACCTTCATCCGACATGCTAGACCTAGCCCGCATTTTGCAACCCGTCAGCGCCGAGCGGCCCTGCGGTGAAGACCTGTCCTTTTCACCGGAAGTGGACGCGATCGCGCGTGCGCGTGAATTTGACGATCCATCGCTGGATCAGGGGGAGTGGGCAACCGATCTGAAGGAAGCCGATTGGGGGTTCGTGATTGAGCGTTGCGGTGAGCTCATTGGCACGCGCAGCAAGGATCTGCGGCTTGCAGTGTGGATGGGCGAGGCCTTGGCGAAGGTGCGGCATTTCCGCGGGCTGGGGGAGGGGTATGCCTTGCTGGCCGGTCTGTGCGAGCAGTACTGGGATGGGCTGTATCCAGTGGCCGAGGATGGCGATCAGGAGCAGCGCATTGGCAACCTTTCCTGGTTGCTGATCCGGTCGCCGCAACTGGTGCGCGAGATTCCGCTCACTGCAGGCGAGCACACCGCGTTCTCGACCGTGGATTTCGAGGCGGCACGTCTGCATGCAGCGGAAGCGGAGCGGCAAGGCAGCGAGGCGCGTCCGGCCAACGGGCCGACTCTTGCCGAAGTCGAAGCGGCACGCCAGAAAACGCCGCGCTCGTTCTATGCCTCCTTGATGGACGACGCGCAGTTCTGCCTGGAGTCCCTGTGTAGCTTGGAGAAGGCCGTGGATGCCAGGCTCGGTTTGGAGGGACCGGGTTTTTCCGCTGCGCGCGAGGCGATAGAACAGGCGATCCGTTTTTTTGGGCCGCTGGTCGGCGCGCCTCTGCCTGATGTCCTCCCTGTAACGGGCAACACGCCTGCAATCGTGGAAAGTTCTGCTGTGAATGATGCCGCACAAATCTCGCAATTCGCAGGGCCGATCCAGACCCGCGCCCAGGCGATCCAACAGTTGAAACAGGTCGCCGAATTCTTCCGTCGCACCGAGCCGCACAGCCCTGTCGCCCACTTGGCGGAAAAAGCCGCCGCGTGGGGCAATCTGCCCTTGCATGACTGGTTGCGCCAGGTCGTCAAGGACCAGGGTTCGCTGGCTCACATCGAGGAATTGCTCGGGCTGGGTACGTCGGAAGGGCGGTAAGGCGCGTTACGGAAAGATGTCGATTCCTGTGCCCTACACGCCCTCCGCGTGCTCCACCATCAACTGCACGCGCGTTACTCCGTTGTACTCGTTCGCATCCAGTCGGTAAGCCACGCGCACGCGCTCCGGTAGATCTTCGGCGTGGTTGAACCAGATCGCGTCGTAGCGCTGCCCGTTCTTTTCCAGCAGTAGCTTGAGGTGTTTTTCTTTCAGGATGCGCTGGTTAAGTACCCTGAATTCATCGCAGAACACTGGCGGCGCGAAGCCTTGACCCCAGACCTGGGTGTCGAGCAGCTCGCAGAATTGCGTGCTGAAGTAGGCCTCTTCCAGTTCGCCGTCGGTCTCCAGCACACGTTCGAGCTGGGTTTGCGTCAGTTGCGCGCGGCCTACCGCTTCGAAGGCCGCTGCGAAACCTTCCATGCCGTCGCTGCGTATCGTCAGGCCTGCGGCCATTGCGTGGCCGCCGAATTTCTGGATCAGCGTCGGCGCGTGCTTGGAGACCAGGTCCAGTGCATCGCGCAGGTGAAAGCCTGCAATCGAACGGCCGGAACCTTTCAGCAGGCCTTCGCCGCCGGGTGCGAAGGTAATCGTGGGGCGGTAGAACTTGTCCTTCAAGCGCGAGGCGACGATGCCGATCACGCCTTGGTGCCAGCTTTCGTCGAAGACGGCAATCGTGGTCTTGTCCTGCGGATTGAAGCTGTCGAGCAGGGCCAGTGCCGTGTCCTGCATGTCGGCTTCGATGTTGCGCCGCTCGCGGTTGATCGTGTCGAGTTGTTGTGCGATCGCCCATGCCCGGCCTTCGTCGTCGGTGGTCAGGCATTCGATGCCTAGTGACATGTCGGCCAGGCGTCCGGCGGCGTTCAGGCGCGGGCCGAGTGCAAAGCCGAGGTCGAAGGGGGAGGCGCGCCTTGCCTCGCGGCTGGCAGCGCGGAACAGGGCGGCGATGCCGGGTTGCATGCGGCCGGCGCGCATGCGTTTCAAGCCTTGGGCGACCAGGATGCGGTTGTTGGCGTCGAGCTTGACCACATCGGCCACGGTGCCGAGCGCAGCCAGGTCGAGCAGGGCGTCGAGCTTGGGTTGGGTGTTGGCGTCAAACACGCCGCGGCGGCGCAGTTCGGCGCGCAGTGCGAGCAGCACGTAGAACATCACGCCGACGCCGGCCAGGTTCTTGCTCGGAAAGCCGCAGGCGGGCTGGTTCGGGTTGACGATCACGCGCGCGTCCGGCAAGGCATCGCCGGGCAGGTGGTGGTCGGTGACGACGACGTCGATGCCGCGCCGCTTGGCTTCGGCCACGCCGTCGATGCTGGCGATGCCGTTGTCTACCGTGACGATGATGTCCGGTGCCTTTTCGCGCACGGTCAGTTCGACGATTTCCGGAGTGAGGCCGTAACCGTATTCGAAACGGTTGGGCACGATGTAATCGACCTTGGCTCCGAGCGCGGAAAGGCCGCGCAAGCCGACCGCGCAGGCGGTGGCGCCGTCACAGTCGTAATCGGCCACGATGGTCATCTTCTTGCGCGCGGCAATGGCGTCGGCAAGAAAGACTGCGGCGGCATCGATGTGCAGCAGGCCGGAGGGTGCAATCAGGGCATTCAGTTCGCTGGCCAGCTCGCGTGCATCGGCCAGGCCGCGCGCAGCGTATAGGCGCGCTAGTACCGGGTGCACGCCTTGCTGGCGCAGCAGTTCGGAAGTGCGAAAAGGGACAGTACGGGTGACGAGGCGCGTCATGGCAGCAGGGTGTTCAGAGTCGGCTTGCGCCAGAACTTGCGCAGGGCCGAGCGGGTGATGTTCAGGTGCAGCACACGGGTGTCGTCCGTGGCGATCAAGGCGAGGGTGTCGAGGCGTCCCGCGCGCAGTGCTTCGAGTAACGGGGCGAACCAGTGCTGTTCCAGTCTTTCCAATTCGGTAATCCAGTTGCCCCAGTCGCCGCTTAACGCAGGAGTCTGCAATTGCCCGAGGTGCAGTAGCGTGCGTTCCGCAGCTTGGGCAAGCAGTGCTTCTGCATTGTCAGATTGCCGGTTCGCTCGCGGCGCGAGTGCGGCGCTCCAATCGCTGAGATTCCAGGCTGCGTCCACGGCAGCTTCGTTTCCTGCGCCACTTTCCGCCGCTCCCCACAACCACAACGAGTTCACCGTGCGCTGCCCGCGCGCCTCACGCTGCTCGTTCAGCCCATGACCGTACCAGTGCATCTGCACTTCGTTCTGCAGCTTGCGCCAGGCGCGTTCGCCTTCGCCGCGCGGCATCCACAGATCGATGTTGTGGCCGGACGCGGCGGCGGGTGTGGCGGTTTTCAGCGCATGCCAGTCGTCGGCGCGCATGAACCAGGTACGTGGATCGCCATAGCGCAAGGCGTGGCCATACTCATCGAACAGCGGGCGGGCGATCTCGAACAGCGCGCGTGATTCGGCGTCTTCGATGTCCAGTTGCGCCGGATCGTTCAGCACGAGATGATCGCGGGCGATGTGGATGTGGACCGGATGCAGGACGAACCATAGGCCGGGTTCGGGCGGGAGAGCGTGCGCGGCCATGAGTGCGGCGGCAACAGGTGGACTGGTATCCGGTTTGTCATCCAGGCCGAGACGGCGCGCGAGCCAATCCTCGTGCGGCAGCGCACGCGCGAATTCGGGCAATGCAATCTGCGAGACGCCGGCATGGCGTGTGACGAGGGTGGCCAGGGCCGGCGCCTTGATCTGCTTGCGCAGGTCGGCTGCAAGTGCGGCGGGGGGCAGGGCGAAGGGAAGCAGGAGGTCCAGGTGCGGCATGGCGCGATTGTAGGGCAAGCGCATGGACGGCACTTGTTGCCGGCGCGGTTCCCATTTGGCCTTGCTTCGGCTAGAGTTTGTCGACAGGCAACAAAAAGGTCTTCCACTGTGGTTTACAAGAGCAATTTCAGCTTTCTGGCCCAAGGCTTTCCCTTACTCGCGCAACTCGGCTTGGCCGCGGAACAAGCCTTTGCCGGTGATCCCAATACCACCCTGATCAAGTTGCGCCAGCTCGGCGAAGCCATGGCGCAAGACCTTGCCGTGCGTGCGGGCGTCGAGTTCAAACAGGAAACCAGCCAGGCCGACCTGCTTTATCGCCTGCAGCGCCATATCCAGCTCGACCCTGAAATTCGCCAGCTCTTTCATACTTTGCGGACAGAGGGCAATCGGGCCGTTCACCAGTTCCAGACCCATCATCGCCAAGCGATGGACGGACTCAAGGTCGCGCGGGCGCTGGCAATCTGGTTCCATCAATCGGTAAGTGGAAGTGGTGCGGATTTCAAGCCCGGTCCCTTCATCGCGCCGGCCGACCCCAGTCTGGAACTGCGGTCGCTGCAGAGCGAGATCGACCAGCTCAAAGCCAGACTCGGCAATGCATCCCAGGCCTTGGAAAGCAATCAGCAATTGGCCGCCCTGGTCGAAAGGGAAAAAGCCGAGTACGAACAATTGGCGCTGCAGATGGATGCCGAAGCGCGCACATTCGAAGCGCTGGCGCGCCAGCATGAAGCGGAGTTGCAAAAGTCGAAGGCCGAGTT
>DATBUE010000475.1:0-2334 GCA_036516375.1 Noviherbaspirillum sp.
AGCCGAGGAAACCATCTTCCGCACGCAGGGACTTGAAGCATATCGGCGCCACCAGATCGAGCACGAGAATGAAATCCTGAAGCTGGGCAGCGGCTTCGCGCTGGTGCGCGCGCTGCTGAAGCTCAATGCGCTGGCGCACAACCAACGCTTCGTCGAAGTCGTGGTCATGTCGCGCAATTCGACCGAGACCTCGATGCGCATCTTCAACTCGATCAAGCATTACGGGCTCGACATCACACGCGCCGTGCTCTCCGGCGGTGCGCCGCTGGCGCCCTACCTGCACGCGTTCAACGTCAGCCTGTTCCTGTCTTTGCATGAAGACGATGTGCAGCGCGCGATCGATTCGGGCGTGGCCGCCGCCCTGCTCTACCAGAAGCCGGACAACGCCTTCGAGGAACTGGACCAGATCCGCATCGCCTTCGATGGCGACGCGGTGATCTTTTCCGATGAATCCGAACGCATCTACCAAACGCAAGGCATCGAAGCCTTCGAACACCACGAACGCGAGAATGCGTTGCGTCCCCTGCCGGAAGGCCCGTTCGCGCGCCTGCTCAAGGCGCTGTCGTATATCCAGAACAACTTGAAGACCAATGACGGCCAGCGCACGGCGGTACCTCCTATCCGCACCGCTCTCGTCACCGCGCGCTCCTCGCCGGCGCACGAGCGCGTGATCCGCACGCTGCGTGCTTGGGATGTGGCGATCGACGAAACCTTCTTCATGGGCGGCGTGGCCAAGCAGGACGTGCTGGCCGCCTTCAAGCCGCACATCTTCTTCGATGACCAGCAAGCGCATTGCGAGCGCGCCGCACCCTTGGTGCAGACCGGACGCGTGCCGATGCGCTCGCCTAGCTGAGTTTTACCAGCGCACCGAGCAGCGCAACCACGATCAACAGCAACGCAAACGACAAGCCCTTCCAGAACGCCAGTGGACTGCGCTCGATCAGCGGCTGATTGCGCGTGCAGAGGAAGACCGGGTTCGGGTGGTACAGGTCGTAGACGAATTCGGCCACGTCCTCATGGCGCTTGTTGGCATTGGGATGCACTGCCCTGCGTATGGCCGCATCGACCCATGACGGCAGCATGGGCTCGTATTCCTGCAGCGAGTGGTAGTTCAGCCGGGACAGATCGGCCGGGCCGCGCAGCTTGGCCACTGCCGTGCCGTAGGGAAGTCGACCGCACAGCATTTGGTAGGTGATCACCCCCAGCGAAAACAGGTCAGAACGCATATCGCACCGTTGGCCGGTGAAGTACTCGGGTGCGGCGTACTGGACGGTGCCGAGGATGGCTTGCTCCTCGCCCTCGCTAATGCCGGCCACGCGCGTTGCGCCGAAGTCGATGATCTTCACCGTGCCGGTCTCGTCGATCATGATGTTTTCCGGGCGCAGGTCCTGTTGCAGCATCTCCATGCGATGAAACGCGCGCAAACCCTTGGCAATTTGCTCGACGATGGCACGCACGGTTTCCAGCTTCGGCTTCGGGTTGTCGATCATCCATTGCGCCAGCGTTTGCCCGGACACGAATTCCATCGCCACGTACAGATAGTTGCGCTTGCGTGTCTGTATGACCGGCTTGAGCACATGCGGGCTGTCGATGCGGCGCGCGATCCATTCCTCCAGCAGGAAGCGTTCGAGATAGGCCGGGTCGCCGCGCAGGTCGATGGAAGGCGTCTTGATCACCACCTGCTCCCCGCTTTCGTCATCCACTGCGAGATAGACGTGGCTGCGACTGCTCACGTGCAGCTCGCGCACGATGCGGTGGCCGTCGAACTGCATGCGCGCCGCGAGCAGGCTAGGACATGGCAACTCCGCCGACTGCCTGCGTACTTCCTGTTGGCCAGGTTCAGGCAGCGTTTCCACGCGCACGATCTGGATGGTCAGGTTGTCGTCGCTGCCGCGCTGTAACGCTTCCTCGACGATGTGGCGCGCGGCTTCATCCAGATCACTCGTGCATCTTTCTATCGTCGTCATGATGAAAGCGTTGTCGACGTGTTCGTACACGCCGTCGGTCGCCAGCACGAATACATCGTCGGGCTCCACCTGCACGCTGCGGTGATCGATCTCGACTCGGTTGTCGATGCCGAATGCGCGAGCAAGGTAGCTGTGCTCGGATGATACCGAGACCCTGTGGTCTTCGGTCAACTGCTCGAGCAAGCCGGCGCGCAAGTGATAGATGCGCGTATCGCCTGCATGGAATACATAGGCAGTAGAAGACTTGATGACCAGTGCACTGAAGGTGCAGACGTAGCCACGGTCCTTGTCGTAGCGGTAGCGGCTCTGCCGCGTTTGCGCATGCAGCCAAGAGTTGGTGGCCCTGAGCACGCGCTCGGCGGAGATG
>DATBUE010000476.1:0-3421 GCA_036516375.1 Noviherbaspirillum sp.
CGATCCATGCCTCTCCCGTTGGCGCATTGCTGCGCCCCATCTATCTGCTGGGCGCGGACGAGATCGAGGAAGAGGATGCCGCGCTGGTCGACGATCCGGTCAAGCGGCACAAGCTGGCCATCGAGATGGAAGCGGCCATCCCCCACATCCAGAAGTTCTGGCAACCGTTGCGGCGCTCGGCCGTGCAGACGGTGCAGCACGATGCACCGAAGCCGGGCCGCAACGATGCTTGCGCTTGCGGCAGCGGGAAGAAATACAAGAAGTGCTGCGGCGCCTGACCGCAGCAAGGATTACATACGCGGCGATACGCTGACGCGGACCGGCATGCGCTCGCCGGGATGGTTCGGCACGATGGCGGTTTGCGTGAAGCCGCGATATTCGTAGGTGACGGCGTAGCCGTTCGGGCGCGTCTGCCAGCTGTCAATCGAGCGGCAGCGCTGCACTGGCTGCTGCTCCGCCACGGTGCCGGCGCTCCTGTTCTCGATCCGGTCTCCGACAATGGCTCCGGCAATGGCTCCGGCAGCGGTGGCAACGGTGCGGCCACTGCCACCGCCCACCTGGTTGCCGAGGATGCCACCGGCGATGCCCCCGACGATCGATCCCCCCATGCCGCGCTCCTGCTGGCGCTGGACCGGCACGTACTCGGTCACGCACTCCTGGCGCGGGTAATTCACTTGCTCATACTGCGGCGTGACACTCAGTACGCGCGCGTAATCCTCGAAGTCTGCCGCGAAGGCGGCGGGGGCTGCGGACATCAGCAGAAGAACGGCGATGCGCGGGATGGGGCGATTCATGATGGCTCCTCACAAACATATGATGTCCACCATCGTAAGAGTTTGAGGAGCAGAAACAACTATTGTGTGCGGGAAAATAATGTATCGACGTGTATCTTCCGGTCACGCTCCTGTCACACTGTTACGCGCCCGATGTATCCCTGCGCGCGCTCCCAAGCCGATTCAATTGCACCAGCAGCGAGCCCTTGACCATTGAGAGCGCCACATTGCTTCCCATCTTGAAGCCATGCATCGCAGCGTCATCCATCAAGGCGAGAATCTGTTCCGGCGCCAGCCGGCCGCAGGCCGGATCGACGTACAACTTCGCCCGATTGCGCTCATGCAGGTCGGCGACGATTTCTTCCGGGGTCATTCCTCTCTCCTTGTGCAAATTTGGCAAAACAGCAGGAAGAAGGTAGACCGCCCACTGCCCTATCGTTCTGCGCAAACGCGCACGAAGGCCAGATCTGATTGGGCAAGCGCAAAGCGAGAGCGACAACCATGGAGCTTGCGCAAGTTCGCTTGCGCTGCTTTCCAGCTCATCCTTAAGCGTTGACTGCTGTCAATGCATCACAAAAGGCGCTCTCTACCATCGGCTCAAAGTTCTCTCTAGTGCAACTTTTCATTCAATGGAGACAGAAATGCCGAGAACCATCGCCGAGCCGCGTGTCGCTGAAGAAGGTGTGACGTTTACTGTCGAAGTCGGCTTTGCCGAACGAGAGTGCGTGGTATCGAAGAACGCGCTGGCGCATTTGTGCCGCATGAAGGGCGGGCAGCTCGACTACCTGCAGACATATCGCAGTTTCGAAGATCAGATCCACGGCGTGGCACGACGCTTGGTCGTTGCAGGAGTGAGCGGCACGCCGCTGGTGCTGGGCGCCGCATACTTTGTTTGAGCTTGATACTGCGCAGAGCGCTTGCATGCGAAAGTAGCAAGCCTGCGCATTGTCAAAAAACCATCGATGCAACTGGTCACAATAAGATACAGATTGAACCACTTGGGGAAACGTCACATGAACGAAACCAGCCAGAACAACGCCTCCGACAAATTCCAGTACGACCCGAACAATTTGCTGGAAACGCTGATCGAACGCTTGAACCTGAAGAATGACGCAGCACTTTCTCGTGCGCTGGAAGTGGCTCCGCCGCTGATCAGCAAGATTCGCCATCGCCGCCTGCCGGTGGGCGCCTCGCTTCTGATTCGCATGCACGAGGTATCGCAATTAAGCATCCAAGACTTGCGGGCACTGATGGGTGATCGCCGCACCAAGTTCCGCATCAGCGACAAGCAGTTCAAGCCCAAGCAAGCGCCTGCCACGGCTGCCTCTTGATTGGATTCGTCGGCACCTTCGGGTGCCGATCGTTTTCGCTGCGAGGAAAGCTTCGCCAAGCGCATGTTTCACGCATGTGAGTGTCTCCGGTCCGGAAACAAAACTGGCCGGCGTTCCACCCATCGTGAAAGCCGTGATCTCGTTATGAGCTAGCGCAAACTGTTGACAGCACCGATGCGTAGCATGGGACGCTCTGCATTGGAATTCCCGCATGTCGGCAGTCGAAGCACATCAAGTTCCGCCCATCCCCGTTCCGGAAGATGATCCCTTGCCGGACAAGAACCCCGTTCCCGATGACGATCCGGTGCCGGATCAGCTTCCCGTGCTGCCGCCACCCTTGCGGCCGCAGAATCCGACGCTGAATGCTTCGTAGCGTTGACGCTTTCCCGCCCGTTCCTTTTTTCCGATGACTGAACGCATGCCCGATTGGCTGCTCGCCATCGTCTATCTCGTCACGCCCTGGATCGTCCTCATCCGCGGCCTCCCCTGGATCAGCGTGCTGGTGCAGGTGATGCTTGCCATCCCGCTGGCATTGGCCACCCATGCGATCGCCACACCCATCCTGCGCCGCGTCAGCGCCCGCCTGCCCTATTCGCACCGGCTCGTGGAGTACTGCCACACGGCCGGCGGATGGCTGGTCTTCCTGCTGCTGGTCCAGGTCATTCTGCGCCATGCCTCGCCGGCGCTCGAAGGTTTGGAGCTCGCTCAGCACGCGAACGCGCTGGCACTGGTCGCCGTCCTCTCCTGGCTGGGAGTGCGCGCCGTGCGCGCGGTCTCGCACACGATCCTGGAGCTGCATCCGGCCGACGTCGCAGACAATTACCAAGCCCGCCGCGTGCATACGCAAACCAAGGTGCTGGCGCGCATAGGGATGGCGCTGATTGTGCTCGTCGGTATCTCCAGCGCCTTGATGACGCTGCCGCTGCTGCGCCAGATCGGAACCAGCCTGCTTGCCTCGGCTGGCGTGGCCGGCATCGTGCTGGGCTTCGCCGCCAAACCGTTGCTGGGCAATCTGCTGGCGGGGATGCAGATCGCCCTGACCCAACCGATCCGGCTAGACGATGTCGTGATCGTGCAGAACGAATGGGGGCAGATCGAGGAAATCACCGGCACCTACGTCGTGGTGCGTGTATGGGATCAGCGACGCCTGGTGATTCCGCTGCAATGGTTCATCGAGAACCCGTTCCAGAACTGGACACGACGCACGGCCGATATCCTCGGCACTGTCTTTCTATGGGTGGATTACCGCATGCCGCTTGCTCCCTTGCGCGAAAAGGCACGGGAGATATGTGAATCGTCACCCGAGTGGGATGGCAA
>DATBUE010000477.1:0-1669 GCA_036516375.1 Noviherbaspirillum sp.
TGCCGCGAACACCACGACCTTGCCTTCTTCCAGATACTGCAAGGCTTTCGGGCGCACATACGGTTCGACAACCTGCTCGATGCCGATGGCCGACATGACGCGCGCCGTCACGCCCACTTGGCGCATTGCATCGGCCAAGGCCAGTGAATTCATCACGGTCGCGAGCATGCCCATGTAATCGGCGGTCGCCCTGTCCATGCCCTGCGCACCGGGTGCCACGCCGCGGAAAATATTACCGCCACCAATGACGATGGCCAGCTCGACGCCCATGCGCGCCACTTCGGCCACGTCGGCCACCATGCGTTCGATGGTAGCGCGGTTGATGCCATAGGCATCCTCACCCAT
The DNA here is from genome assembly GCA_036516375.1 of Noviherbaspirillum sp. Taxonomy (GTDB): domain Bacteria; phylum Pseudomonadota; class Gammaproteobacteria; order Burkholderiales; family Burkholderiaceae_D; genus Noviherbaspirillum. The sequence continues at coordinate 346 of DATBUE010000477.1, forward strand.
CAACGCTTCGCCGGAAAGCTTGAGCAAGACGCGTTTGTACGCTGTTTGGGTCATGAACTGGACTCCGGATATGTGCCCGATTGAATTTTTTGCAGCAGACGCGAGGGATCACCCCGCCCCTGCCTGACTTGATTGGATGTCGCTGGTATGTCCAACACGCGCCGCGAAGCGGTGCGTTTGCAAAAACGGGCCTCTCGGCCCGCGTTGCATTATGCCTGCTTGGCAGCCGCAACTTGGGCGGCCACTTCTGCGGCGAAGTCGTCCTGGCGCTTCTCGATACCTTCGCCCACGACAAACATGGCAAACGATTTCACGCTGGCCTTGCTTTCCTTGAGCATCTGCTCGACCGTCTGCTTGTCATTCCTTACGAACGGTTGATTGAACAGGGACACTTCCTTCAGGTACTTCTGAACCGAACCCTCGACCATCTTCGCAACGATATCAGCCGGCTTGCCGGATTCTGCCGCCTTTTGCTGAGCAATCGAACGCTCCTTCTCGATCAGGTCGGCAGGCACTTCATTGGCGGACAGAGCCACCGGCTTCATGGCCGCAATGTGCATGGCAACGTCCTTGCCTACCTGCTCGTCCGCGCCGTCGAATTCCACCATTACACCGATACGGGTACCGTGCAGATAGGAAGTCAGCTTGCCGTTTGTTTCGAAGCGGCGGAAGCGACGGAACGACATGTTCTCGCCGATCTTGCCAACCAGCGCGGAGCGCACTTCATCCAGTGCCTTGCCACCCGCATCCAGGGCCGACAGCGCAGCCACGTCCGCCGGGTTCTTTTCTGCTACCAACTTCGCAGCAGCATTGGCCAACGCAATGAAATCCTCGTTCTTGGTCACGAAGTCGGTTTCGCAGTTGACTTCGACCAGCGCACCGACATTGCCCGAGATATAAGCGGCAACCACGCCTTCGGCCGTTACGCGGGACGCGGCCTTCGATGCCTTGCTGCCCAGCTTGACGCGCAGGATTTCTTCAGCGCGCTCCATGTCGCCATCAGCCTCGGTCAGAGCCTTCTTGCACTCCATCATTGGCGCATCGGTCTTCGCGCGCAGTTCACCGACCATCGCTGCAGTAATCGCTGCCATGTTTTTCTCCTAGATATGATTCACAATTGCGGACCGCGTCCTGCCAGGCCCGCCCAGTATTCGTAGATGCTTTAAATGAAATTCTTTGCTTAAAAAAAGGGGTGCTCAGCAATGGCTCGGCACCCCTTCGGTCATGCGGCAAGCCGCATGCGGCGGGCCGGACGGCCCACCTTTTAAGACTTAGGCCTGCTCGGAGACTTCGACGAAGTCGTCGCCGCCGGCCTTGACCATTT
>DATBUE010000478.1:0-4687 GCA_036516375.1 Noviherbaspirillum sp.
GGACATGCCTGCGCCCAGCATGGCGGCCGAGAACGGATCACCCATGGCGGTCTCCATCGCGCAGCGTGCCATCGCCGCGCTCGAACTGGCGCGAATGCGGAATCGAGGGCAGGCGCGCCACCAGCATCAGCACCCCGACGGAAATCAGCATGACCGGAAAAATGAAGCGCCAGCCCAGGTCGTAGTACTGGCGCACGAACGACATCACGCCGGCCAGGATCAGGAGCGGCCCGGCCACCACCGACGACTTGGTAATGCCATCGAGCGCCATGACGGCCACACCCGCGCCGACGAGGCCGATGATCCACAGCCAGTGCACGTCCGGCAGCCAGTCCAGGCTGTTGAGCAGCCAGGCACCGCCTAAGGCGATCAGGATGACGGGCAGCGCGGCGTCTCGCATCAGGCCTCCGCGCCCTGCTCTACTTGTTCTGCCTGCGCGAAGAAATCGTCGACCTCGGCCAGCCAGCTTTCCTTCTGCTGCGGCGAAGCGAAGGCAGCGGCAAAGCTGTTGCGCGCAAGCCGCTGCGCATGCGCACGCGTGAGCGGCAGGACCTCGAACATCTGCAGGTAGTTGTCGTTGACGTAACCACCGAAATAAGCCGGATCGTCGGAATTGACCGTGACGGCGAGGCCCGCGTCCAGCAGCCGCGCCAGGTTGTGGTCAGCCGCGCGATCGAACACGCGCAGCTTCACGTTAGACAGCGGGCACACGGTCAGCGGAATCTGTTCGCGCGCCAGGCGCGCCGTCAGCTCCGCATCTTCCAGGCAGCGCACGCCGTGGTCGATACGCTCCACCTTCAGCACATCGAGTGCGCTGCGGATGTACTCGGGCGGACCTTCTTCGCCCGCGTGAGCCACCAGGCGCAGGCCCAGCTCGCGGCAGCGCGCGAATACGCGCGCGAATTTCTCCGGCGGGTGTCCGCGCTCGGAAGAATCGAGGCCTACGCCGATGAACTTGTCGCGATGCGGCAGCGCCTGCTCCAGGGTCGCGAATGCGTCTTCCTCGGACAGATGACGCAAAAAGCACATGATCAGCGCGCCGCTCATGCCCCACTGCGCTTGCGCCTCCTGCAAGGCGCGGTGCAGGCCGTTGATCACGGTGGCAAAGGCGACGCCGCGCTCGGTATGCGTCTGCGGGTCGAAGAACAGTTCGGCATGACGCACGTTGTCGGCATGGGCGCGCTCCAGATAGGCCCAGGCCATGTCGTGGAAATCCTGCTCGGTCAGCAGCACCGACGCCCCGGCGTAATAGATGTCCAGGAAGGATTGCAGATCGGTGAAGGCATAGGCAGCGCGCAGCGCCTGCACCGAGGGATAGGGAAGACTCACGCCATTGCGCTCGGCCAGCGCGAAGATCAGCTCGGGTTCCAGCGATCCCTCTATATGCATGTGCAATTCTGCTTTCGGCATTCGTTGCAACAAGCTGCGCAGGGTGGCGTCCATGTTCGGTCCTTTCGGCAAGCGGTGATGGGGCGATTGTACGGAGCGGCGCCGCGCCTGTCTTGCGCGCGGCCCGCACAACTCCGTTTTCATCTCCGCGCCGTGCGGCCTCCCTTCACATCACGGCGCCGCGGCCGAGGTCGGCATGCGTCTTCTCGTGCATGTCCTGGCAAGGCGCGCAGCGCTGCGCGGTCGGCTGCACCTGCAGGCGCTCGAACGGAATCTCGGTGGCGCACACCGTGCATTCGCCGTAGCTGCCGTCGGCAATGCGTGCGCGCGCGGCTTCGATGGCGCGCAATTCACCGACGTCGCGCGTCATCGCTGCATTGCCCAGGTCCAGTTCAAGGTTGACGAAGGATGAGTCGCCGGGATCCGGCACCGCGGGCGCAAAATCCATCAACTCGCGCTTCTGCCCGGCTTCCCGTTCCAGGTCGGCACGCAGATCCTGTTCGCGTTCGTCGAGACTGCGCGTGATTTCACGCAACTGGCTGTCGTTCAGATGGCTCATGTCGACTTTCTCAGGTTGGTGGAAAAATGTGCTCGCTCAGGCAAGGCTGCGCCGGCGCTTGCGCAGCAGGCTGGCCAGGCCGAGGCCAGCGGCCCCGGCGCCGAGCGCCACGACCGTGGTCAGGCGCGGATGCAGGCTGGCGCGCGTGTAGAGGCTGGTGCGTGCGTTGCCGCCTGACTGGCCGCTGCGTTCGTGCAAGCCGACACCCGCATCGTGCAGGGCATCGGTGCGGCCGGGCGCACTCGGACGGTCGGTACGCTGGGCGCCCACCATGAAGCGCGCCATCACGCGATCGAGCAAGCGCGGCGTGTAATGGCTGCTCGCCGAAACCAGCTTGGCGCCGGAGCCGACGAAGACGTCGCGCATCGGGTGCTGGGCTGCGTGCAGGATGGCCTCGGCCACCGATTCCGGAGCATAGATCGGCGGCGGCAGTTGCGGCTCGACCTCCATGTAATTCTTTGCATGCGCGACGAACATCGTATCGATCGCTGCGGGCTTGACCAGCGTGACCGAAACCGGAGCCCGCTGCGATTCGAGCTCACTGCGCAGCGATTCCGTGAAGCCCTTGACCGCATGCTTGGACGCCGAATACATGCCTTGCAGCGGCACCGCACGGTCCGATACTTCGCTGCCCAGGTTGATCAGTGAACCGCCGCGCTGCTTCAGGTGCTCCACCGCCACCATCGAACCATGCACCACGCCCCAGAAATTGGTTTCGAACAAGCGCCGCTGATCTTCCATCGACACGTCTTCCATGCGACCGAAGATTGAGACGCCGGCATTGTTGACCCAGGTATCGAAGCCGCCGAAACGCGCGATGGCTGCATCGGCAATGCGCCGCACCTGATCAGCGTCGCCAACATCCGCCACCACATGAATGGCGCGCTCGCTTGCGGGCGGATAGGCATTCAGTTCCTCGCACAGGGTTTTCAGCGCATCTTCATTGCGCGCAGCCAACACGAGACGCGCACCCTGGCGCGCTGCTTCGCGCGCGGTGACCAAACCGATACCGCTGGTGGCTCCGGTGATGACGATGGTCTGTTCGGAAAGCTTTTTCAAATGCATTTTCATTACGCACTCCTTTTCGTTTCAGTCAGCGAAAAACGTGCCCGCGTCCGCCGCAGGTAACGCCGGACACATCGCTCCATTTTTTACCTTCGCCGTTTCCTTTTTTCATGCACCTTTGAGCAAAGCTGAACACAGGCGCAACCGCACGAATGGCGCGCACAAGCGCGCCTACAATCCACACATGTGCGAACGCTATGCCCTGCATCACACTCCGCAACTGCTCCAACAGTGGTATGGCGCTGCACACGTGTGCGAGTTCCTTCCGCACTCCAGCCTCATCCCCGGCGCCGACGTTCCGGTAGTGCGTGGCGGCAAGGACGGACGCATCATGGAAACGATGCAATGGGGCTTCATCCCTAGCTGGGTAGACACACCGACCTGTTCACTGATTCTCTCGAACGCGCGCAGCGAGACCGCGGCCGAAAAGCCGATGTTTCGCCAGGCTTTCCGGCAACGCCGCTGCCTGATTCCTGCTTCGGGTTTTTATCTATGGAGAAATGCAACGCGCCTGCGGCCGCGGCAGCTTTACTACGTGAGTCGTGTGGATGAGGCGCCGATGAGTTTCGCCGGCCTGTGGGAAGCGACCACGAGCGCTTCAGGCGAAACGATTACCTACTGCGCGATCGTGACCGGCCGGGCGACGCCGGAACTGGAAACCGTGCAGCCGCGCATGCCGGTGCTGCTGGACCCCGAACACTGGGATGGCTGGCTGAACGCGGGCGAGGACGTTCCACAACTGCGCGCCCTGCTGCAAAGCGCACAGGGCGGACGCCTGCAACTGCGCGAAGTGGACGACAGCGAGGAAAGCACTCCCCCTCCTGTGCCGGACCGCCTCGCACCGGCTGCTGCTTCTTCCTGCGCCCCGCCCTGTCCACCCTGATCGCTCCCGGCCCGCAATTTGCAAGGTCGTCCACTTCTTGGAGGAGGCCAGATGAACTTGCCAAGGAACCAGTTCGGAGTACCGCAATTTCCCCCCCACGATGCGCGCCGCCTGTTCGTGCTGCTAAGCGCAATCGAACTATTGGAACGTCCCACTGCCGCCGCCATTGCCGACCTGACAGGGCACGAGCGGGAAACGGTTGACCAGGATGTAATCCGCTTGCGGGAAGAGTTCGGCGTGGAAGTGGCGCGGGTAGGCGAGGTCTATCACATCAACTCTTGGGGAAACATCCTGAACAAGAGCGGCGTGCAGCAGGTATTGAAAAGCTGATTGTCAGAACTGAAGCAGGCGCTTGCCGTCCAATGAATGAACGTCAAGGAGAACAGGATGAAACAGGATGGAAAGAGCCTGCAGGAGCACGGCACCCCGCAGCAAGCGCCGCATGTGGGCACGCGGCCCGGCCACGCCTTGGACGGCAGCCAGTATCACGATGTGATCGAGGAACAGCGCTATGCCGAACAGCGCCCGACACGCGATGCACGGGAACCGCATCCGGAACGCGATCCGGAAGAAGCAGTGGCGGACTTCAGGGAGGCGTCGCCCCCGCCTGCCAAGCACTGATCAGGCCGAAGGCGTATCGGCTTGTTGGTCCGGACGTTCAAGGTCGAACTGGGACTCTTCCTCGGCCGACAGCGCATGCGTCAAGAAGATGGAATTGCTCTCGCCATCGGAAGCCAGCCCGCAATGCGGGCAAATGATCTTGCCGCTCTCGGTGACGCTGGAAAGCGAAG
>DATBUE010000479.1:0-1917 GCA_036516375.1 Noviherbaspirillum sp.
AGGGCGAATCCGCTCTAGGTATTCAAGGGAACGGATGGACGAATTGGCAGAAATATCCAAAGCTCTCACGGCGGTCCGATCTGCGTAATCCGGCGACGGGACATAAGATGCGGCGAGGTTGGCAATGCGCATATAAGCGCATTGCCAATTTCAATCATGCCGTCACACTGCGTACGGCGCCGTCCTGTGGACGCAGGAATCGCGCCACGCCCAGCGCGAAGGCCCCCTCGCCCAGCAGGAATTGCGCCACTGCCAGCACGCTCAGGTAGAGCGGATATTCCCAGCCGCCGTTGGCCGCTGAAAATACCCATCCGTTGCCCGCGTGCGCCCAGGTAGCGCCGAGGAGAACGGGCAGCATCGCGAGCGACACCCAACGCGTGCCGACTCCCAGGATCAGCAAGATGCCGCCAGCGGCTTCCATCGCAAATACGATATAGGCGAGCAGCGGCGGCAGGCCGATCGAGGCGAAGTACTGCGCAGTGCCGCCGAGAGTGAACACAAAGTACTTCAGCAGCACACTGTGCGCCAGAAGCATCACGCCGAGAGCGACACGCAGGAGAGCGATGCCCAATGAGATGTTGCGTTCGTCTTGCATGGCTCTCTCCTAGTTCACCGCGGCCAGTGCCGGCGCTTCGACGCGATAGCCGTTGGCTTCCCATGCCGCCCAGCCGCCTTCGACTTCAACCACGCGATATCCCAGTGCGGTCAGCGCCACCGCTGCTTCTGCCGCAAGGTGGCAGGTCTGGTTGTAGCAGTAGAGGTAGAGCGTGGTTTCCTTGGAAAGGCCACGCGGATTGTCCCACTTGCCGCGTGGAAGATTGACCGCCTTCGGCACGTGCGAGGCAGCGAAATCGGTCGGATAGCGCACGTCGACCACCTGGTATGGCGCCGGCGCCGGACTGCTCAGCATGACCTCCAGTTCGTGCACGCCGGTGGTAAAGGCCAGCTTGTCGCGGAAGTATTGATTTGCACGGTTCGTATCGTAGGTTTGCATCGCATTTCTCCTTGTTGAGTTTGGCTGTGATGGCAGCACGTCTGCCATGCGATGCAGTGTAGGCATTTCCGATTGTTTGATAATCTGCTTTGGTGGAATATGATTGTTCACGTTTCTTTTCCAATCTTGGCACCATGCAGACCTTGAACGACTTGGCCGTATTCGTAGAAGTCATCCAGCGCGGCAGCTTTACCGCGGCGGCCGAGCATCTGGAAATATCGAAGGCGGTGGTGAGCAAGTACGTAGGGCGGCTGGAGCAGCGCCTGGGCGCGCGCCTGCTCAATCGCACCACGCGCAGACAGACGCTGACCGAAGCCGGCGAGGCGCTCTATCGCAAGGCGAGTACTGCACTGGCGGATCTTGGCGCCGCCGAAGAGAGCGTGCTGGAACTCACCGGCAAGCCGCGTGGACGCCTGCGGGTAACTGCGCCGGCGCACTTCGGGGATGTCTTCCTCGCGCGCATGTTCACTGCATTCAAGCTGCGCTATCCGGACATCTCGCTCGATGTGGACATGGACAACCGCATCATCGACATGGTGAAAGACCGCTTCGATGTTGCCATCCGCATCACCAGCCCGCGCAGCAGCTCGCTGGTGGCGCGCAAACTGGCAACAGTGCGCTCGCTGACCTGTGCCTCGCCAGCCTACCTGAAGCGTCACGGCCGACCTTTCACGCCAGCGGACCTGCGCGAGCACGAGTGCCTGAACTACAGCCTCGATCGCACGCCGAGCGAATGGCAATACCGGCGCCCGCATGGCCGCTGGGTAGCAGTGCGGGCCCAAGGCAGCTTTCGCTGCAACAGTGAGGGCATGTTGAAACAGGCGGCGCTGGATGGCTTAGGCATCCTGAACATCCCGGACCTGTTCATCCAGGGCGAGCTGTCCGAAGGACGGCTGGTAACGGTACTGGATGATTACGAGGGG
>DATBUE010000480.1:0-7007 GCA_036516375.1 Noviherbaspirillum sp.
CGATGGCGTCGGGCACCTGCTCGGCTACGGCCCGGATGGCACCGATACCGTATTCGGTGCGCAGCGTGATTTCCAGCACGCGGATGCCACCGGCCACCAGTGCCTGCGCCAGCGGAACTGCGTGTTCGGCCTTCTCGATGGCAATCACCGGTATCACCGGCGAGGCTTGCATGATTTCAAGCAGGGTCATGCGCGGGTCCTTTTCTGGTTGCAGAGAACAAGTAGTCTTCATCCGAATAGGCCTGCTCTTGCGGCACGGCGAGCGGATTGGCGTTTTCCTCGGGCAGGTGCAGCGGCGGCGGCAGCTCGAAGGTGCCTGCGCCCTCCTCGGCAGCACCCACATGCGCGCGGAACATGCCGAACAGTTCTCGTCCCATGCCCGTGTGGCTGGCCGAGAGATCGGCCTGCGCGATCGACCGCGCCTGCCATTCCTCTTCATTCACCAGCGCCTGCAGCACGCCGGCTTCGGCGTCGACCCGGATCATGTCACCGTCGTGCACGCGTCCCAGCGGCCCGCCTGCCAACACTTCGGGCGAAACGTGGATGGCTGCCGGCACCTTGCCGGATGCGCCGGACATGCGCCCGTCGGTAACCAGCGCCACGCGATGGCCGGCATCCTGCAGGTTCGCCAGGGCCGGCGTCAGTGCATGCAGCTCGGGCATGCCGTTGGCACGCGGCCCTTGGAAGCGCACGACGGCCACGAAGTCGCGGTTCAGCTTGCCGGCCTGGTAAGCCTCCATCAGCGCTTCCTGCGAATCGAACACCAGTGCCGGTGCCTCGACCACACGGTGCTGCGTCTTCACCGCCGACACCTTGATCACCGCACGGCCGAGATTGCCGCTCATCAGGCGCAGTCCGCCATCGGCCGAGAAGGGTTCGGCCGCGCCGCGCAGCACGCCGGCATCGCCCGTCTGCTGCGGCGGCGCACGCCATGCGAGGCGCTCACCCTCGAAGTACGGTTCCGCGCAGTGAGCGCGCAGCCCATTGCCGAGCACGGTACGTACATCCTCGTGCAACAAGCCGGCGTCGAGCAGCTCGCGGATCACGAAGCCTGGCCCGCCGGCGGCCTGGAAATAATTCACATCGGCTTCGCCATTCGGGTAGATGCGCGTGAGCATGGGAACGATGGACGAGAGCTGGTCGAAGTCGTCCCAGTCAGTGACGATGCCGGCCGCGCGCGCCATCGCAATCAGGTGCAGCGTGTGGTTGGTGGAGCCCCCTGTCGCCAGCAGTGCGACGATGGCATTGGCAATGGCCCGTTCATCGACCACATGGCCGACCGGGGTGTAGTCGCCCTGGGCGCTGATGGCCACCGCGCGTTTGGTGGCGGCCGCGGTGAGCGCATCGCGTAGCGGGTCCTGCGGCACGATGAAGGCAGCCCCCGGCAGGTGCAAGCCCATCACTTCCATCAGCATCTGATTGCTGTTGGCCGTGCCGTAGAAAGTGCAGGTGCCGGGAGAATGGTAGGACGCGGCCTCGGATTCCAGCAGTTCGGCGCGCCCGACCTTGCCCTGAGCGTAAAGCTGGCGAATCCTGGCCTTCTCCGAATTCGGCAGGCCGGACGTCATCGGCCCGGCCGGAATGAACACCGCGGGCAGATGGCCGAAATGCAGCGCGCCGATCAGCAAGCCCGGCACGATCTTGTCGCACACACCCAGATAGACCGCCGCATCGAACATGTTGTGCGAGAGCGCGATCGCGGTCGCCATCGCAATCGTGTCGCGAGAGAACAGCGACAGTTCCATGCCCGGCTGCCCCTGCGTGACGCCATCGCACATCGCCGGCACGCCGCCGGCAAACTGGGCCACGGCCCCGGCTTCGCGCGCGGCATCCTTGATCACACGCGGGAAACGCTCGAAGGGCTGGTGCGCGGACAGCATGTCGTTGTAGGCAGAGACGATCGCCACCGAGGGCACCTTCTGCTCCTTCAACCACAGCTTGTCGTTGGCGGGAAAAGAGGCAAAGCCGTGCGCCAGGTTGGTACAGGCCAGTGCCGACCGGTGCACGCCCTGCGCACGCGCCGCCTCCAGGCGCGCCAGATAAGAGGCACGGTAAGGGCGGCTGCGCTTGACGATGCGCTGTGTGACTGCCACCAGCTTGGAATGGATAGGCATGTAGGCTCCTGAAATCTTCTGAAATTTTACTACCGGAATGCAGGTAGTCCGGCCCCGCAGCATGCTCGCGCAATTCCTGACGATCCCTGGCAATGGCTTGTCACCACCTGGACTTCCAGCGCATCCCTCCTCTTACAAGAAGGAAATTCACGCACCCTGAGGCAGATCAATATCCGCGCAGCAATCTCCTGCCATTGCGTAGTGAATTTACCAACCCATCGGGTATAGTTGACCACCTTTTCCATCCACGCGCGCATATCGACATGCCCTTGCTGACTGCGACTCCCGCTTACTCCGCCCTCGCCTCCCATTTCCAGAGCGCCCGCCAATGGGAAATGCGCGAGCTGTTCCGGCAGCAGCCCCGCCGCTTCGAGAACTTTTCGCTTGAAGCCGCCGGCCTGCTGCTCGATTACTCGAAGAACCGCATCGAAGCGGAGACGCTGCGGCTCCTGATGCAGCTGGCGCGCGACCGTGGCGTCGAAGCCCGCCGCGAAGCGATGTTCTCCGGCGAAAAGATCAACCTCACCGAGGACCGGGCCGTGCTCCACACGGCACTGCGCGCGCCGCGCGATACGACGCTTGTCGTGGATGGACAGGACGTCATGCCGGAGGTTCATGCGGTGCTCGACCACATGCGCAGCTTCAGCGAACAGGTGCGCGAAGGCGTGTGGCTGGGCGGCACCGGCGAGCCCATCACCGACATCGTCAACATCGGCATCGGCGGCTCGGACCTGGGGCCGGAAATGGTATGCCGCGCCTTGCGCCCCTTCGTGCATCCGCGCCTGAACCTGCACTTCGTCGCAAACGTTGACGGGCACGATCTGGACGCGGTCTTGCAGAAGGTCAAGCCGGAAACCACGCTGTTCATCATCGCGTCCAAGACTTTCACCACGCGCGAGACGATGATGAATGCGCAGTCCGCACGTGCCTGGTTCGTCGCGCAGCGTCCGGTCAACGAACTGGCGCGCCACTTCGTCGCCGTCTCGACCAATACCGTCGCCGTGCGCGACTTCGGCATCGATCCCGAGAACATGTTTCCGTTCTGGGATTGGGTGGGCGGGCGCTACTCGGTGTGGTCGGCGATCGGCCTGCCGGTGGCGCTGGCGATCGGCTTCGAGCGCTTTGCCGAATTCCTGGCCGGCGCACGAGCGATGGACGAGCACTTCCGCAGCGCGCCGCTGGAGCGCAACATGCCGGTCATCCTGGCAATGATCGGCGTGTGGTACCGCAACTTCTTCCACTTCCCGTCGATCTCGATTGCGCCCTACTTGCAGGACCTGAGCCAGTTCGCGGCCTACCTGCAACAACTCGACATGGAAAGCAACGGCAAGCGCGTCACGCTCGTCGGCAGCGTACCGGCCGTGGCCACTGGCCCCATCGTCTGGGGCGATGTCGGCACCAATGGGCAACATGCCTACTTCCAGCTCCTGCATCAGGGCACGGACATTACGCCGATCGATTTCATCGCCGCACTAAAACCAGCTCATGGCTTGCCTGGCCATCACACGGTGTTGCTGGCCAATTGCTTCGCGCAAGCGGAAGCTTTCATGCGCGGCAAGAATGCCGAAGAAGTTCTTGGCGAGATGCAGGCGCAAGAAGTGGATGCAACGGCTATCGACCGCCTGCTGCCGCATCGTATCTTCCCCGGCAACCGGCCGAGCAACACGATCCTGATGGAGCAACTGACGCCGGCCACCCTTGGCGCACTGATCGCGCTTTATGAACACAAGGTCTTCGTGCAGGGCACTGTCTGGGGCATCAACAGCTTCGACCAATGGGGCGTGGAGCTGGGCAAGGTGCTGGCGAAAAACATCGAGAACGAACTGGAGGGCACGCCCAACCCGGACGCGCACGACGCCTCGACCAACGCATTGATCGCCCGTGCGTGCGCGGCACTGCAGGGTAGCTGAGTTGCCATGCTGCTCGATTCCATCCGCACCCAGCTCGACGCACTGTCCAAGTCGGAGAAGAAGGTCGCGCTGGCCGTGCTGAAGAATCCGGACCTGGCGGTGGCCGGCAACATCACCGCGCTGGCGAAGAATGCCCAGGTTTCGGAACCCACCGTCGTGCGCTTCTGCCGCGCGCTCGGCTACGACGGCTGGCATGAATTCAAGCTGAAGCTGGCACAGACGCTGGCCTTGGCCATACCGCAGGCCGACGAATCGCCGCTGCAGGACGACCTGGCCGCAGATCTGGTCAGCAAGATCTGCAGCCGCTCGATCAACGCCCTGCTCGACTTGCGCAACAACCTGCAGCCGGCCGCGATCGAAAAGGCGCTCGATGTACTCGCACGCGCCAACAAGATCGAATTCTGGGGCCAGGGCACCTCCGGCATCGTGGCCACCGATGCCCAGCACAAGTTTTTCCGCGCCGGCGTGCCTACGGTCGCTTATTCCGATCCGCACATCCACGCGATCTCGGCGGCGTTGCTGACCAAGGGCGACGTCGTGGTCGCACTCTCGCAGCGCGGCAACAGCACGGCGCTGCTGCACAGCGTGCAATTGGCGCGCAAGGTCGGCGCCGACGTGATCGCCCTGGTGCCCAGCGGCACTCCCCTGGCCGATGAAGCGACGGTGCTGGTGCCAATCGATCTGAGTTTCAACATCGACCCGTACACGCCGATCTCGGCGCGCCTCGCGCATCTGGTCGTGATCGATATTCTTGCCGTGGGGCTGGCCTTGAAGCGCGGGCCCGAATTCCGCAAGAAGATGCAGAACGCGCAAAAGGCATTGCAGAAACTCGACATGCAATTCGATTCCTTCCTGCGCCATCCGCCCAAGGTTTGATGGTTCGCGGCGTTATGATTGCCCCCTTGATCCGGATGCCGCTCTTCAGGCGAATGAGTTCGCTGTGTCGCTCCCGCGCAGGCGGGAGCCCAGCTCAGCCGCCAGCAGTACTGCGAACGCATCAGCTGGGTTCCCGCCTGCGCGGGAACGACAAGCAAGTACCAGGCTGAACAATGCCCCCACAATCCCTTTACATCACCTCACCATGAACCAGCTCGAACAACTCAAGCAATACACCACCATCGTCGCCGACACCGGCGATTTCCAGTCGATCAAAGCCTTCGCCCCGCGCGACGCCACCACCAATCCCTCGCTGATCCTGAAAGCCGTGCAGAAGGACGAATACCGCCCGCTGCTGGAAAAGGCCGTGCGCGATCACGGCAAGCAATCCACCGAGGAAATCATCGACCGCCTGCTGGTCGCCTTCGGCACCGAGATCCTGAGCATCATTCCCGGACGCGTCTCGACCGAAACCGATGCCCGCCTCTCGTTCGACACCGAAGCCACCATTGCCAAGGGCCGCACGCTGATCGCGCTGTACGAAGCGGCAGGCATTGCGCGCGAACGCATCCTGATCAAGATCGCCTCCACCTGGGAAGGCATCCGCGCGGCCGAAGTGCTGGAGAAGGAAGGCATACGCTGCAACATGACCCTGCTGTTCGCACTGCCGCAAGCCGTAGCCTGCGCGGAAGCGAATGTGCAACTGATCTCGCCCTTCGTCGGTCGTATCTACGATTGGTACAAGAAAGCCACCGGCGAGGAATACAGCGGATCCGACGATCCGGGCGTGCAATCGGTGCAGCGCATCTACAACTACTACCGCAAGTTCGGCTACAAGACCGAAGTGATGGGCGCGAGCTTCCGAAACACCAGCCAAATCATCGAACTGGCCGGCTGCGATCTGCTGACCATCAGTCCCGATCTGCTGCAGAAGCTGGCCGAAAGCAACGCTCCGGTCGAGCGCAAGCTGAGCCCGCAATCGGCGCGCGACACAGATAGGGAGAAATTGTCACTGGATGAAAAGGCATTCCGCTTCATGCTCAATGACGATGCGATGGGCACGGAAAAGCTGGCCGAGGGAATACGCCAGTTCTGCGCGGACGCAATCAAGCTGGAGAAGATGGTCGAGGCATTGCGCTAAGTATTGGAGCGCTGATGAGGTGTGCAGATCAAGAAGTCGCATACCGCGGACAGACACCGGTAACGCAAACTGGCGTCGCCTGCCGCGACCAAGCCCACCTCACCACCTCGTGTCATTCCCGCGCAGACGGGAATCCAGCTCCGGCCACTGCGAGTACGACGCGCGCCGCATCGAATCACCGACCCAGGCTTGAAACGCCGTACTGGGTTCCCGCCTGCGCGGGGGCTCGCCGAGGGGAACGACAGGCAACCGCAGAATCGAGGTAGCCGCAACGCTGAAACAAGGCACCGCCTTGTTCAAATGACGCCGCCCTCTTTCAGCACCCCAATCTGCGCATCGTCATAGCCCAGCCCGCGCAGCACCTCAACATTATGCTCGCCCAATTGCGGCCCCAGCCACTGCGTCCCGCCTGGCGTCTCCGACAGCTTCGGCACCACTGCCGGCATCTTGACCGGCGTCCCATCCGCGAAGCTGTGCTGTTCGAACATGCCGCGCGCGAGAAACTGCGCATCGCTCATCATGTCGCGCACTGAATAGATCTTCCCGACCGGGACATCGGCCTGCTTCAGGATAGACAGAGCGCTGTCGATGCTCTGCGTATCGCACCACGCCTGGATCGCGCCATCGATTTCTGCCGTGCGCGGCACGCGACCGTCGTTGCGCGCCAGTGCCGGATCGTTCGCCATGTCTTCGCGCCCGATAGCCAGCATCAGGCGCTTGAAAATCGCATCGCCATTACCGGCGATGACGATGTTCTGGCCGTCTCTGGTCGTGTAAGTGTTCGATGGGACGATGCCGGGCAGCGCGCCGCCGGTGCGCTCACGCACCACACCGGCGTAGTCGAATTCAGGCACCAGCGATTCCATCACGTTGAATACCGATTCATACAGTGCCACGTCGACCATCTGCCCCTGCCCGGCCACACACTCTTCGCCGCTTTTGCCATTCCAGCGCCCGCCCGTGACA
>DATBUE010000481.1:0-1664 GCA_036516375.1 Noviherbaspirillum sp.
GAAAAGTACCAGGCGATGCTCAACGACATCAAGGACTGCTACGAGCGCGGGCAACCGGTGCTGGTCGGGACAACCTCGATCGAGAACTCGGAACTGTTGTCCGGCATCCTGAACCAGGCCAAGCTGCCGCACAATGTGCTCAACGCCAAGCAGCATGCGCGCGAAGCCGAGATCGTGGCCCAGGCAGGCCGGCCGAAGATGATCACGATCGCGACAAACATGGCCGGTCGCGGTACCGACATCGTCTTGGGCGGGAACGTCGAAAAGCAGATCCAGTTGATCGAAGCCGATCCTAGCCTGTCGGATGCCGAGAAGCAGGCCAGGGCGCAGCAGTTGCGGGATGAATGGCAGTCGCTGCACGACCAGGTGGTAGCCGCCGGCGGCTTGCACATCGTCGGTACCGAGCGCCACGAATCGCGTCGCATCGACAACCAGTTGCGTGGTCGTTCCGGACGCCAGGGCGATCCCGGTTCCTCGCGCTTCTATCTGTCGCTGGACGACACCTTGCTGCGCATCTTCGCGGGCGACCGGGTGCGCGCGATCATGGACCGGCTGAAGATGCCGGAAGGCGAGCCGATCGAAGCCGGCATCGTGTCGCGTTCGATCGAGTCCGCGCAGCGCAAGGTCGAGGCCCGCAACTTCGACATCCGCAAGCAGTTGCTGGAGTACGACGACGTCGCCAACGACCAGCGCAAGGTCATCTACCAGCAGCGCAACGAGTTGCTGCAAGCGACCGATGTCGGCGAGATGGTCGCGGGCCTGCGTCAGGGCTTCTTCACCGAACTATTCCGCGAGCACGTGCCGGAAGGCGCAATGGACGAGCAGTGGGATGTGGATGGCCTGGAAAATACGTTGCGCAACGAATGGCAGCTCGACGTGCCCTTGAAGAAGATGCTTGCGGAAGAGGAACATCTGGGCGATGAGGATCTGCTCGCACGCGTGCTGAAGGCCGCGGAAGATGCATACCAGGCCAAGGTGGCCGTGATCGGGCGCGAAGGCTTCGCGGGTTTCGAGCGCAGCGTGATGTTGCAGAGCATAGATACGCACTGGCGCGAGCACCTCGCCGCGCTGGACCATCTGCGCCAGGGCATCCACCTGCGCGGTTACGCACAGAAGAATCCCAAGCAGGAATACAAGCGCGAAGCCTTCGAGCTCTTCGGCCAAATGCTGCAGCTCATCAAGAACGAGGTGGTGCGCATCGTCATGACAGTGCGCATTCAAACGCGCGAGGAAGCCGACGCGGCCGAGCAGCAGCTCGCACAACAGCATGTGGCCAACGTGCATTACCAGCATGCGGATTTCAATCCCGAAGCCGCGCCGGAGGAGTTGCTGGCGCCGGCTGCAGCCGCCGATGACAGGCTTGGCGCGCAAACGATGGTCAATGCCTTGCCCAAGGTCGGTCGCAATGATCCCTGTCCTTGCGGCAGCGGCAAGAAGTACAAGCAGTGCCACGGGCGCATTGCCTGATTGGAGTCGGGAACCGGTAACGACGCAATCAGTGCAAAGACAGGAAGGGCAGGGCAACCTGCCCTTTTTCATTGCACATGCGTGGAGGGCGATGCCGCTAGAGCGGATTCGCCCTGACCGGCTCAGTCGAGGCCGAGGCGGATTGACTACGGAACAAGGCGCGGCGACGCGACATGGCGGGTGCCATGGCAAGGAGC
>DATBUE010000482.1:0-1745 GCA_036516375.1 Noviherbaspirillum sp.
CCGGCGGATGGGCTTCGAATTCATTGAGGCCGCGCAGCTCGCCGTCGGCCTCATGGGTCAGGATCAGGCTGGCCAGCTTGGGAACGCCTATTTCGTAGTGATTGGTGCGCGCCTCGGCGTCAGGCAGCGCGAACAGCAGCAGCGGCGCGCCGCGCTCGGTGTGCCAAACGCCTTCGATGGCCGCGATCTTGGCCGGCTGGTGCTGCAGCGTGTTGAGGCCGTGCATGTCGCCGACGAAGATCTGCAGCGGAATCAGGAAGGCAGCGAGCGTGACGCCGGTCTTCAATGCCGCGCGTACCGCAGCGGAGCGATCGCCGCGCAGCCAACGGTAGGCGGAGAGGCCGGCGACCAGGAAAGCCACCGTCAGTCCGGACGCGATCAGCATGTGCGTCAAGCGATACGGCATCGATGGGTTGAACACGATCGCGAACCAGTCGGTCGCGTGTGCCTGGCCGTCGATCATCTCGAAGCCGGCTGGCGTATGCATCCAGGAATTGAGCGCGATGATCCAGAAGGCCGACAGCGTGGTGCCGGCGGCGACCAGGAAGGTGGCGAAGGTATGAACGCGGTTCGAGACGCGGCGCGCGCCGAACAGCATGATGCCGAGGAAGGTGGCCTCGAGGAAAAAGGCGGTCAGCACTTCGTAGGCCAGGAGCGGGCCGGCGATATTGCCTACCGTTTCCATGAAGCCCGGCCAGTTGGTGCCGAACTGGAAACTCATCGTGATGCCCGATACCACGCCGAGCGCGAAGGTCAGCGCGAAGATCTTGACCCAGAACTGGTAAGCCTGCGACCACGCGGCATCGCCGCTGCGGTTGTAGCGCAGCTTGAAGTACAGCAGCACCCAACCCAGCGCGATCGAAATCGTCGGGAACAGGATGTGGAAAGTGATGTTGCTGGCGAACTGGATGCGAGCGAGCAGTAGCGGATCAGTCATGGTCAAACCTCTTCGTCAATCCTGGGATGCGGCATCGGGCTTGGCCTTGCCGACGAGTTTCAGCTTGTTCTTCATTTCCAGCAGCTTTTGCGCCTTCGCGCCGAGTTGCATCAGTTGCACCAGCGTCTGCGTGTCGAGCCGGCGCACGTCATCGAACCATTGCGTGGTCAGCTCCATGAAGTCGTGCATTTCCTGCATGCGGCTCTGGGCATGGCGCTCGGCCTCGCTTGCCGGGGTCTGGACCAGCGCATCGCGCAGGATGGACAGCGTCGGGTCGATTTCGCGCTTGCGGCGCTCTTCGGCCAACGTGCGGAAAATGGTCCAGACATCCTCGGGCGTGGAGAAATATTCGCGCCGGTCGTTCGGCAGATGCTGCAAGCGAACCAGGCGCCAGGATTCGAGCTCCTTCAAGCCCATGCTCACATTGGAGCGGGAAAAGCCGAGCGCTTCCGCGATCTCGTCGGCATTCAGCGGACGCTCCGATACATAGAGCAGCGCATAGATCTGCCCCACGGTGCGATTGATGCCCCAGCGGCTGCCCATCTCGCCGAAATGGAGCACGAAGGTTTGAATCAGCGGGGAGAGTTTCATGTGCGCATTCTGAATTTTCAGGAAATCCTGAACATTCTAAACAAAGCGCGAGAATTTTGCATGGATCAAGGCAAAGCGAACGGCCCTGTGGGCCGCTCGGCCGCAGGGAATCGCGGATTCGGTCGCGACTGACGCGAACAAGGGGCGGCAGCGGGGCCTTGCAGCCGCACCGGACGAAGCCCGGCAGTGCGCGCCGCATGCACAAGAGCTAATATTG
>DATBUE010000483.1:0-5828 GCA_036516375.1 Noviherbaspirillum sp.
TGACGATTTCCGGTGTGGCCGGGCCGCCGCTACGGAAGATCAAGCCCTTGAAGCCGAGTTCGCGCGCCTGCTTGACGATCAGGCCGGCGGTGCCCGGCGCATTGCCGTCGAGTTCGATGGCGTCGATGCCGCGCGCCATCATGCGGGTGATCAGCGGCATCATGTCGACGCGCTCGCGCTCGAAGAATTCCTTGGCTGCGAGGGCGGAGCCTGCCTTCGAATACGCCGCTTCCAGATCCTTGGCGATTTGGTGTCCGGTTTCATCGTTCGGGAACAGCGCACCGACCTTCTTCACGCCGTGCGTCTTGACGAACCAATCGATCTGCGGCTGCGAGGTTTCCATCGTGGTCAGGTTCGGACGGAAGGAAAATTTCTTTTCCGGGGACAGCACCTTGGATGCAAAACCCAGCGTCAGCATGACCACTTCGTTGCGCTCGGTGATCGGCGCCACGGCCAGCGCCGGCGCCGAGCCGACCGGGCCGATCAGATACTTGACCTTGTCTTCGAACACCAGGCGGTTGACCGCGGTGACCGCTTCGTTGGCCTGGTACTTGTCGTCATAGGCCACGACCTGCACCTTGTACTTCTTGCCGCCGACTTCCAGGCCGCCCTTGGCGTTCACATCATCGGCTGCCAGTTCGGCGGCATACAGCATGCCCTGCCCCCATGCAGCGCCGGCGCCGGACAGCGTGACGACTGCGCCGATCTTCAGCGTTTCCTGCGCCATCACGGGTGCGGCCATGGACAGCACTGCAGCAGCGATCAGATATTTTTTCATTGCGTGTCTCCTTGGTTGTTGTGGTACTGCCTTGATACAGGGTGGTCGTGGTTACGTCAGAGCAGGGCCGCGATCTCGTCGAGCACCGGCAGGATGTAGCTGCGGAACTGCTCGGGGTTTTCGCTCATCGGGAAATGCCCGACTTCCTTCATTTCCTGCACGCGCGCACCGGGAATCGATTCGGCCGTGCGACGCGTGTCTTCCGGCGAGCAGGAAAAGTCGTATTCGCCGGTCAGCAGATAGAGCGGCGTGGTGCGGGTATCGATGCCGCCGAGTTTGCCGCGCAAGTCGGCATCGACGCGGTAGAAATACAAATCGCCACGGAACACGCCGGGCCCGCTCTGCATGTACTGCCACAGCGTCTCGTGCCGGTACTGGTCCGGGCTCTGCGGCGCGACCAAGCCGGAGACCAGCGCGGCGCACACTTCGCCGCCGTGCACATCGCCGCGATGCAACCAGGATGTGTCGTACCAAGGGCTCTGGTAATCGGCGCTCTCCAGGCCAATCAGCGCGCGGAATTCGGGACCATGCGCATGCGCGAGCTGCAGCACGATGCGCCCGCCGATCGAGCAGCCCACCACGACCGGACGGTCCAGCTTCAGCACGCGGCAGACCGCGCGGATGGTTTCGACGTACAGCTCGGTGCTGAGCCGGTATTCCTCGTTCTCGAAACCTGTCGGGGGATAGGACTTGCCGTGCCAGGGCATGTCGAAAGCGATCACGCGGTATTTGGAAGTGATCGCTTCGTCGCACAGCATGTGGCGGTACTGACGCGCATCGGCGCCAGCGGTGTGCAGACACAACAGCGGAATGCCCTGCCCGGCTTCCTCGAAATACACGCGGCAGGCGCGGCCCATCACATCGACATGGATGTAGCGGCCGACGATGGGCTCGATCTGGCCTTCAGTGAAAGTATTCGTTGCGGGCTTCATGCGGCGCTCCTCGGCAAGCCCAGCAAGTCCTTGATGAATTGCAGGTGAGCCATGACCTTCTGCATGTCGCCCTCGATCGTCATTTCGCCGCGCTTGGTCAGCGCCAGCAAGTCATGCCATCCGGCGCGCGGCATGTATTCCCACAGCGCTTCCCAAGCCGCCGCGCTGCCGCGGATCGTGAAATCGCGCGTGCACAGCAAAGGCAGTTGGCGCGTGCATTCGGTCAGCACGCCAGCGGCGATCTTCAGCAGGAACGGGGTGTCGGCGATGTGCACCACGCATTGCGCGGTCAGCGTGCGGCCTTTACGCACGAGGGCTTCATTACCGGCGGCGCCCGCCAACCCCTCGGAAAACCGGTCGGCCAATGCGGCCGCAGATGCATTCATGCGCTTCGCCTCCTGGAAGATTTATTCCGTCTAACAGAATATATGTTCTGTTTTTATGCATTATTGGAGAGAAAATTTGCGCCGTCAAGCCAGCCTTTTTACGCTTGCTATAGATACAAGATGAGCGAGGCCGGAAGCGCGGTGAAAATGACCAAGCAACCGTTCTGACAAAGAGAACAGAGGAAGAACAAGTGAGGAAAGCGGAGGGAAATAAAAACTGTGTCGAAACCGGGCGAACGGGAAAGGCGTTTCACTACGAAGAATGAACTGCACCTTGGAACAGACGTTCGGCAAATAAAAAAGGCAGCGCCATAGCGCTGCCTTTCGTGCCCGAGCCGAAGCTCTTATTTCTTCTTCACCGGCGGCAAATCGGTACAAACACCTTCGAAGGCTTCCGCCGCCATGCCGATCGATTCGCCCAGTGTCGGGTGGGGGTGGATGGTCTTGCCGATATCGACTGCGTCCGCGCCCATTTCGATCGCCAGCGCAATCTCTCCGATCATGTCGCCGGCATGCGTGCCGACGATGCCACCACCGACGATGCGATGCGTCTCGGCGTCAAACAAGAGCTTGGTAAAACCTTCGTCACGGCCATTGGCCACGGCACGGCCGCTGGCCATCCACGGGAACAGGCCCTTCTCCACCTTGACGCCCTTGGCCTTGGCTTCGTCTTCGGTGAGACCCACCCATGCCACTTCCGGGTCGGTGTAGGCGACCGAGGGAATCACCGTTGCATCGAAATGCGACTTCTGACCGGCTGCCGCTTCGGCTGCCACATGCGCTTCATGCACGGCCTTGTGCGCCAGCATCGGCTGGCCGACCACATCGCCGATCGCAAAGATGTGCGGCACATTGGTGCGCATCTGCGAATCCACATTGATGAAGCCACGATCGGTCACGGCCACGCCGGCCTTGTCGGCCGCGATCTTCTTGCCGTTCGGGCTGCGGCCGACGGCCACCAGCACCATGTCGTAGAGCTGCGGCTCGGGTGCGGCCACCGAAGGATCTGCACTTTCGAACGTGACCTTGATGCCTTCCTTCAGCGCCTCGACCGCAACCGTCTTGGTCTTGGTCATGATCTTGTCGAAGCGCTTCTCATTGAACTTCTGCCAGACCTTGACTAGGTCGCGGTCCGCGCCCTGCATCAAGCCATCCATCATCTCGACCACGTCGATGCGTGCACCGAGCGTCGAATATACGGTTGCCATTTCCAGGCCAATGATGCCGCCGCCAATGACCAGCATCTTCTTCGGCACCTGGCGCAGTTCCAGCGCGCCGGTGGAATCGACGATGCGCGGATCTTCCGGCACGAAGGGCAGCTTCACGACGGCCGAGCCGGCGGCGATGATCGCCTGCTTGAACTGCACGGTCTTCTTGCTGCCGTCGGCGGCAGTCACTTCCAGATGGTTGGCACCAACGAACTGACCGACGCCCTGCACCACGTTGACCTTGCGTGCCTTGGCCATGCCCGAGAGGCCGCCGGTCATCTTCTTGATCACGCCATCCTTGTAGGCCCGCAGCTTGTCGATATCGATCTCCGGCTTGGCGAAGGTGACGCCATGCGCGGCCATGTGCGCGGTTTCATCGATCACCGCTGCCACATGCAGCAAGGCCTTGGACGGGATGCAACCGACGTTCAGGCACACGCCACCCAGCGTTGCGTACTTCTCGACCAGCACGGTGTTCATGCCGAGGTCGGCGGCGCGGAAGGCGGCGGAATACCCGCCGGGGCCGGCACCGAGTACCAGCATGTCGCATTCGATATCGGCGCTGCCGGAGAAGCTCGCTGCCTGCGGCGCGGGCGCAGCTTGCACCGGCGCCGGGGCGGCGGCCGCGGGAGCCGGCGTGGCGCTGCCGTAGCCTGCACTCGCCTGCGCCGCCGGAGCCGCTGCAGCACCCGAGGCTTCGACCAGCAACAGCAGCGAACCTTCGGCCACCTTGTCGCCGACCTTGACCTTCAATTCCTTGATCACACCGGCCTGGCTGGACGGAATTTCCATGCTGGCCTTGTCCGACTCGACCGTCACCAGCGACTGGTCCACCTTGATCGTGTCACCGACCTTCACCAGCACTTCGATGACTTCCACTTCCTTGAAGTCGCCGATGTCGGGGACTTTTACTTGGGTCAAGCTCATAGCTTCGCTCCGTTTTTATCGTTCTCGGGATCCGGCTGCTCAATCAACCGTCTCCGTTTGCAATTTCGCCTGTCATTCCCGCGCAGGCGGGAATCCAGAAACGCCGCAACTGGGTTCCCGCCTTCGCGGGAACGACGCCAGACTCTTGTATTTCACTTCATCGAAAAACTAAACACCTGAAACGGCCCCGACGAATTCTTGTCGAACTCCGCTCCCGCCTGCACGCCAATCTCGGCCACTTCGCGCGCGCTGGCCTTGCCCTGGTAAGCCACATACATCGCCCCCAGTGCAAAACTCTTGCCGCTACCAATGGCCCAGAAGCGCTCGAAGCTGAACACTTCACGGTACGAATACACGCCGTAGATGCCGCTTGGGTTGGCCACCAGCGCGGTGATCTGCGACGACTCGTAAGGATCGTCTTCCTCTTCCTGAGTCTTGAGGAAGAACTTTTCCTTCAATACCTCGTGCGCCTTCGAGAAGGTTTCGAACACTTCATCGCGGCCGTCGAGACGGCATTCCTCGCCCAGCCCGGTCAAGAGCTTGCGCATGACCGGGAAATGGGCGGTGGAACCGGCGAAGGTGAGGAAGGAATCGCCGATGCGGATGACCTTCTCGTTGGCTTCGTAGGCATTCGCCAGGCGCGTGTCGCCAAAGCTCACCAGCGAATCGGCGGCAATGGCGATCTCGTTGTCTTTCTTGACGACGACGCAGGTAGTCATGCAGGTCTCCGCGACCGGACAGGCATGCTGCCCGGCCCTTCGTCTTACAGCAGCGTCTTGCGCATGTCGGCCAGCACATCGGCCAGATAGGCCGCAAAGCGTGCGCCCATCGCGCCATCGATCACGCGGTGGTCATACGACAGCGACAGCGGCATGATCAGACGCGGCACGAACTGCTTGCCGTCCCAGACCGGCTTGATGGCCGACTTGGAGAGACCCAGGATCGCGACTTCCGGCGCATTGACGATAGGCGTGAACGCAGTGCCGCCGATACCGCCCAGTGACGAAATCGTGAAGCTCGCGCCTTGCATGTCGGCCGGCTTCAGCTTGCCATCGCGCGCCTGGGCCGACAGCTCGCCCATTTCCTTGGCGATCTGCGACACGCTCTTCTGGTCCGCGTTCTTCACCACCGGCACGACGAGGCCGTTCGGCGTATCGGCAGCGAAGCCGATGTTGTAGAACTTCTTGAGGATCAGGTTCTCGCCCTTCTCGTCGAGCGAGGCATTGAAGGCGGGGAATTTCTTCAGCGCCGAGACGCTGGCCTTGATCACGAAGGCGAGCATCGTCAACTTGACGCCGGACTTGGCCAGCGCCTCGTTCGACTGCTTGCGGAATTCTTCCAGGTCCGTGACGTCGGCATCTTCGAACTGCGTCACATGCGGGATCATCACCCAGTTGCGATGCAGGTTCGGGCCGCTGATCTTCTTGATGCGAGACAGCGGCTGCAACTCGGTCTCGCCGAACTTCGAGAAGTCCAGCGACGGCCACGGCAGCAGGTCCAGGCCTGCTCCGCCCTTGCCACCGGCAGCAGCGGCCGGCGCTGCAGTCGCACCGCTCATCACGCCCTTGACGAAGTTCTGCACATCGGTGTGCAGGAT
>DATBUE010000484.1:0-6291 GCA_036516375.1 Noviherbaspirillum sp.
CGCAGTTTCGGCCTTGTTCAAGCCCTGCAGCGCGCCGTAGTGCCGCTCGTTCAAGCGCCAGTCGTGCTTGACCGGCAACCACATCAGGTCCATCTCGTCGAGCGTCAGCCACAGCGTGCGGATCGCGCGCTTCAGGACCGAGGTGTAGCACAGGTCGAATTCGAAGCCGGCTTCCTTCAGCACCCGCCCGGCCTGGCGCGCCTCGGCCATGCCTTTTTCGGTCAGGTCCACGTCGGTCCAGCCGGTGAAGCGGTTGTCCAGGTTCCAGGTCGATTCGCCATGGCGCATCAATACGATCTTGTACATGTTGTTTTCAAGGGTAAGGTGGGAGGATCGGTTGCTTGCCGCTGCGCGCGCCTGCTGCGAGGAGTGCGAGGGTCGCTTGTCGGCATCTATTTTATAATGGCCCGTTTCCTCGAACCCGTTTCTGTCACTCATCTAATCGCCGTGGATTTCCTGTCAAATAACATCTGGCTCATTCTGGCCGCCCTGATCTCCGGCGGTGCCCTGTTGTGGCCGTCCCTGAAGGGACGCGGCGTCAACCTCACGTCGCTGCGTGCGACGCAACTGATCAACCAATCCAACGCCTTGGTGCTGGATGTGCGCGACCCGGCTGCCTACGCCGCCGGCCATCTGCGCGATGCGAAGAACATTCCGCTCAAGGAACTGTCGAACCGCACCGGCGATCTGGCCAAGTACAAGGACCGCCCGGTGATTGCCGTATGCCAGAGCGGCGCCCAGTCCGCCAAGGCGGCCGCGCTGTTGCGCAAGGCTGGCTTTGCCCAGGCTTACAGCCTGGAGGGCGGGGTCAACGGATGGCAGGCCGCAGGTTTGCCGATGGCGAAATAACGGAGTGATTCAATGAGCGCACGCGTCGTGATGTACAGCACCGCTGTCTGCCCTTACTGCATGATGGCCGAGCGCCTGCTGACGGCCAAGGGAGTCAAGGAAATCGAGAAAATCCGCATCGACCTCGATCCGCAGCAGCGTGCCGACATGATGGAAAAGACCGGGCGCCGCACGGTCCCCCAGATATATATTGGCGATACCCATGTCGGCGGTTTCGACGACCTGAGCGCCCTGGATCGTGCCGGCAAGCTCGACGCGTTGCTGAACGGGTGATCTCCCGCATCTCCTGCCCGCTGTACCAACCCCTCTCCATGGGGCATGTTCCGCCCCTTCCTTAAATTACACACAAGAAAGAACATCATGGCCGACGAGAACCAGCAGCCCGTATTCCAGATCCAGCGCATCTACCTGAAGGACTTGTCGCTGGAACAGCCGAACAGCCCGGCAGTCTTCCTTGAGCAGGATGCACCGAACATCGAGGTGTCGGTGGATGTCGGTGTCGAAGCGCTGGCGCAGACCATTTTCGAGTCGACCGTCACGATCACCCTGACGGCCAAGGTCAAGGACAAGGTCGCATTCCTGGTGGAGGGCAAGCAGGCCGGTATTTTCGAAGCCGCCAACATCCCGCCCGAACAGCTCGACCCGCTGCTTGGAATTGGCTGCCCGAACATCATCTATCCCTACCTGCGCGCCAACATCGCCGACGTAATCACCCGCGCAGGCTTCCCGCCGGTGCACCTGGCCGAAATCAATTTCGAAGCTTTCTACCAGCAGCGTGCGCAGGCTCTGGCCGAGCAACAGCAGCAACAGCAGCCGCAGGCGCCCGGCATCGTGATGCCGGATGGAAGCCAGGCACGCAAGCAGTAAGGCTGCCGGTTCCATGAAAGCCCTGCGATTCGTCCTGGCGGCTGCGATGCTGAGCAGTACTGTAGCCGCCCATGCCCTGGAGTACCGCTCGGTCGGTGCAGCACCGGCCATCCTGTACGACGCACCGACTTCCAAGGGACGCAAGGTATTCGTTGCGCCGCGCGGCATGCCGGTCGAGATCGTGCTGACCTATGGTGAATGGACCAAGGTGCGCGATGCGAGCGGCGATCTGGCTTGGGTCGCTTCGCGTGCGCTTGCACCGCGCCGTACCCTGGTCGTCAGCGTATCCAGCGCACGTATTCGGTCCGCGGCCGAGGATAACGCTGCGCTCGCCTTCACCGCGGAACGCGGCGTCCTGCTGGATCTGGTCGAACCGGTCAGCTCTGGCTGGGTGCGTGTGCGGCACGCAGACGGGGCCGGCGGCTTCGTGCGTGCGGCAGAAGTCTGGGGCGAGTAAGGTGGCAGCAGGCGCGGCACCAGCCCCGTCCGGTGCGTCGCAAGGGCAGGCACCTGCCCGGATGCGCATTGCGATACTCGGCGCTGGCGCCTGGGGCACGGCACTCGGCATCACGTTGGCGCAGCGACACGACGTGCTGCTGTGGGGGCGCGATGCGCAGGCGATGCAGCAGGCGGCGGCGACCCGCGCCACGACCTATCTCCCGGGCTTTCTGCTGCCGCCAGCCATGCAGGTAGGCAGCGATTTCGATGCGGCACTGGCCCATCTGGGCGCACCGCAAGACAGTCTTCTCATCATCGCTTCATCGATTTCCGGCCTGCGCCCGCTCGCTCAACGGCTGCGGGGCAGGGAGGTGCCGAACCTGGTCTGGCTGTGCAAGGGTTTCGAAGAGCAGACCGGTTGCCTGCCGCATCAGGTGGTCAACCAGGAGCTGGGCAAGCAGGTGCCGCACGGCGCGCTGTCCGGCCCATCCTTCGCGCAGGAAGTCGCGCGCGGTCTGCCATGCGCGCTGACTGTGGCATCCAAGGATGAAACCCTGCGCGACTGCGTGGTGCGTGCCGTGCACGGCCCCTCGCTGCGCGTGTATGGGAGCGATGATCTGGTCGGCGTGGAAGTGGGTGGAGCGGTAAAGAACATACTGGCAATTGCGACCGGTATCGTCGATGGCATGGGCCTGGGCTTGAATGCGCGTGCAGCCCTGATCACGCGCGGGCTGGCCGAAATCACTCGCCTCGGCGTGGCACTGGGCGGACGCAGCGAAACCTTCATGGGGTTGACCGGCGTAGGCGACCTGATCCTGACTTGCACCGGCGACTTGTCACGTAATCGTCAGGTCGGATTAGGTCTGGCCCAGGGCAAGAAGCTGGAGACGGTGGTGGCCGAGCTGGGGCACGTGGCTGAAGGAGTGCGCTGCGCGCAGGCGGTGCGTAGCCTGGCAGCCGACCTCGGCATCGACATGCCGATTACCAACGCGGTGGCCGACGTGCTGTTCGAGGGCCAGGCGCCGGCCGATCTGGTGCAGCGCCTGCTCGCGCGCGATCCACGCAGCGAAACCGCCTGAGCTTGGCGTCACTGCGTAGGCGGTGTGTTTTTCTCGCCGCCGCCCACCTCCTGCGCGCGCGCCAATGTCATCAACAGCGAGGAATCGTCCAGCGCGCGGATCGCATAGGGCACATTGGCGGCGACGAACATCATCTGGCCCGCTTGCAGGATTTCGGTGCGCGCATCGACCCGCAGTTCGACCCGGCCTTCCAGGCAGTGCAGGGTGAAGTCGCCAGACACCTGATGCTCCGGGATTTCCTTGTCGGCGGTGAGAACCAGGCGCATCGCTTCCAGTTGGTCGGTGCGGAACAGGGCAGTCGAGACGGTGTTGGTCAGCTCATGGCCGAGAGGCAGCAGGTTGATGACTTCGCCGGATTCGGCGTGATGCAGGGACATGCGGCGCTCCTTGTGTGACTGTTTCCTGTAAAAGAGTCGATCGGTGCGGGCTTGGTTCCGGTGTGTCACGCCGGAAATCTTGTCATCTGCGCTAGCTCAACGCGGCCTTTTGCCGCTAAGAGATTATTCCGGGGGGCACTTTCACCCCGACGGCGAGTCAGATTCCTTTCGCGAGGAACGGAGGCGGTGCATGGCCGTGCAGGCTTATACTCCCCGTCCTGTTGCTCTTGTCTTTCCCTTGTTTTTCCGGGTTCTCCTTATGCAAACAGCTTTCATCCCTTCCCGTTCACGCCCGATGCGCGCCCTGCAGCGTGGTTTCACGCTGATCGAAATCATGGTCGTCGTGGTCATCATCGGCGTGCTGGCCGCAGTCGTCATGCCAAAGGTGATGGGCCGCGCCGACGACGCGCGCATCACCGCCGCACGCCAGGACATCGCCACGCTTTCCTCCGCCTTGAAGCTCTACAAGCTCGACAACCATCGCTACCCGACCACGGAACAGGGCTTGCAGGCCCTGGTGCAGAAACCGACTTCCGGACCGGCGGCGAACGGCTGGAAGAGCGGTGGCTACGTCGAGAAACTGCCACGCGACCCGTGGGGCAATCCCTACCAGTACCTGTCGCCCGGAGTGCGCGGGGAAATCGACGTATTTTCCTACGGTTCCGACGGCCAGCCCGGCGGCAGCGGCAACGATGCAGACATCGGTTCGTGGGATCTGTAGCATCGTTTCGTCTTTCTCCTGAAGTGCGTGCGCGGCGAGTCCGCGCGCGCGGCTTCACCCTGCTGGAAATCCTGGTCGTCCTGGTCATTGCCGGCTTGCTGCTCGGCGTAGTGGCCTTCAATGCAATGCCGGGCCCGCGCCAGGCGCTGCAGACCGAAGCGCAGCGCATCGCATTGCTGCTGCAATTGGCGCGTGACGAAGCCATCGTTCGCAATCGCGCCATCGCCTTCGAAGCCGGTTCCGACAGCTATCGTTTCCTGGAACGCGACGGCAGCAGCTGGATACCGGTCCCGCAGGACGACTTGCTGCGCGAACGCAGCTTTTCCCATACGCCGATTTCGGTTTCCATGACGCCCGCCATCCTGAATGCCGCGTCCAATGGCGATGCCGAGGTGCGCATCGTGTTCGGACGCGAGCCGGTCGACCGCCCCTTCGTGCTCACGCTCGCCAGCGGCGACGCGCGCGTAGCGGTGCGTGCCGACGGCATCGGCAACTTCACGGTCGAATGACATGCACAGACTGCCTTCCGTGAGACGCCGGCAACGCGGCTTCACCCTGCTCGAAGTGCTGGTCGCGATGGTCGTGGTCGGCACCGCGCTCGGCGCCAGCCTGCGCGCAGTGGGCAGCTTGATGCAAAACGGCAGCGCCCTGCGCGGCTCGATGATGGCCACCTGGTCGGCCGAGAACCGCCTCACCCAGGTGCGCCTGTCGCGCGAATTCCCGCCGCTGGGTCGCCGCGTGTTCGAATGTCCGCAGGGGAATTTGCGCCTGAGCTGCCGCGAGGAAGTGGTGGCCACGCCCAACCCCTTCTTCCGCCGGGTCGAGGTCAGTGTCTATGACGAAGCCGATCCGGATCGTCGCATCATCCGTCTGACCCAGATCGTGCCGAGGCGGCAATGAAGATGTCGCCCTCCCGCGCGCGCGGCTTCACGCTGATCGAATTGCTGGTGGCGATCTCGGTGCTGGCCATCGTGGCCGTGCTCGGCTGGCGCGGACTCGACACCATCGTGCGTGCACGCGAAGGCCTGAACCAGGACCTGGAGCAGACACGCGGCTTGCAGTTGACCTTCGCGCAGATGCAGAGCGACACCGACAAGATTGCCGACCGACAGACGATAGGCAACCGTCCGGTGCTCGACGCAGCCCCGAACCGCCTGACGCTGGTGCGCATGGTGTATGCGGAAAACCAGCCGTCGCGCGTGCAGGTCGTGTCCTACCGCCTGCGCGACGGTGTGCTGTCGCGCAGCGAATCCCTGCCGACACGGGAATTGGCCGCGTTGCAGTCGGCATGGAGCGCCGCGCTCGACGACGGCGACAACGCAGCGGCAGTGGTCTTGCAGCGCGGCGTGAGCGAGATGTCGCTGCGGCTCTGGTATCAGAACCTGGGCTGGCGTCCGACCGCAGCTCCGGTGCCGGCCAATGCCGTGCCCACAGGGGTTGAAGTCGGTATCGAACTGGCCCAGCGCCCAGGCACGATGCTCAAGCTGTTCATACTGGGGGCCGCGTGAAGACGCCGGGCTTGCAGCGGCAACAGGGGGTGGCCATCGTCACCGCGCTGCTTTTGACCACGCTGGCGGTGACCATCGTCGGCAGCCTGTTCTGGCAACAGCAGGTGCAGGTGCGCTCGATCGAGAACCAGCGCCTGCAATTGCAGAAGCAGTGGATCCTGCGCGGTGCGCTCGATTGGGCGCAGTTGATCCTGCGCGCCGATGCGACGCAATCGCAGCAGGACCATCTGGGCGAACCGTGGGCGGTGCCGCTGGCCGAGACGCGGCTGGACGAATACGTGGACAATCCGCGCGCCAATCCGGAAGCATCCGATGCGGTACTGTCGGGCAGCATTGAAGATGCCCAGGCGCGCTACAACCTGAATAATCTCGCGAGCAACGGCGCTATCAATCCGCGTGAACTGGCTGTCATGCGCCGATTGCTGGCCAATCTCGGGCTGAAAGAGGGGTTT
>DATBUE010000485.1:0-2765 GCA_036516375.1 Noviherbaspirillum sp.
AATCGGCATCAACGCCTTCCGGTCAGTGTTCCGTTCTTTCAGCAGTCATTTATGCATTCGCTTGGGCCCGGCGTGGTAACAGCAGCAACGGTCTTCTGCGGGATTTTTGTGGGAGCGGTAGCTGCCATGTCCCAGATTGCGCCGTTTGGGCCGGCAGCTATTACGACTGGAGCGGCCATATCCGCCGCCTTTGTCTATCAGCACGGCGTCTGCGAGCGCCGTGCGAAGAAATTTTTTGCGGATCTGAGGCGTCTCGTTGAGTCCGCGTAGTGCTCGCTAATTTGCTTCCATGCTGCAATCCTGTCAATCTGCGGACAGATTGCACGGCCTTCAGGCGCGAAGGGTATCAAGGCTCTTTACGACTTCGCTCTCGTGTCAAGAAAGGTGCGCAGCTCAGCGGCAATATCCTGTTGAGCCGCTAGCGCTGCCTTTGCGCTGGCCAACTCCAACTGTGTCGTCTGCATCTGATCCCGCAGGCTTTGGGCGGAGGAGGATGCCGCTGCGTGCTGCCGCCTGAGGTCTTCGATCATCACCTCGCGCTCGGCTCCTTGCGCTTCCAGGATGCCACAGCGTTGTTCGATGACCTGTAACACATCGATCCGCGCCGCCAAGCGTCGGCCGCGCTCCTGCTCCTCGCGCAGCGCCTGCTGTGCATGAGACAACTCAGCGACGAGGCGTGCGCCTTCCTGGTTCAGCCGCGTGACGTCTTCCTGCTTGACGCTGACGGTCTGCTGGACCATGCGTAATTCCGCCTGCAGCTGCTGGATCTGCTGCTCGTGCCGGCGTGCGTCCTGGTCACGCTGTTCCTTCACGGACTGGCGATAGTGCTCAAGCGCACCGCGTGCGTGCTGGTGTTTTTCCTCCAGCGATTGACGGTGCGCTTCATTTTCGGCCAAGCGGTCCTTGAGGTCGCGGGCATGCTGTTCGGCGGTATGCCGTGTGATCGTCTCCTGCTGCAGTGCCTCGCGCGTCTGCGCATGCGCGGCACGCTCATTCTGCAAGGCGGTGTCGAACTGCTGCGCCTGGTCGCGCCACTGCGCCGCCTCCTGCTGTGCGGCGGTCAAGGCCGCAGCGTGGCGTTTTCCCTGCTCGGCCTGCTGGGCGCGGGCCGCATCAATTTGCCCATTCGCCTCTTCCTGAAGCTGGGTGGCAAGGCGTTCTACGAGATCCTGCAATGCCTCGGAAATCGAGACCTGGCGCGCGTCGGCGCCTCCTTTCTCGACTTCGAGTTCCTTCAGGTATTTGTGAATCGTCGTTTTTGAGCCGGTATTGCCGAGCGCAATGCGCACGGCATCGACAGACGGGTGCTTGCCTTGCGCGACTAGAGAATCGCGCGCCTTTTTAACTTCGGATTTGTAAACGCCGGGCTTAGCCATTGCATGCTCCGTGTTTTATCGTAACGTATTACATACCATGTAATTACATACTACACAGCGGCCTGCAGCAATGAATATTTTGGCCCGGCTAATGTCGGATAATGCAGCGTTATCCGGTCTCATATGCATATTTCCGCGATTTGAGGCCGGGCCGTCCATAACTCCCTTCCGGCCAGCTACAGGAGTTTCGCCATGAGCAAGCTCGACCAGTACGTCAATGCGGCCACCCGCGACAACACCCGACAAAGCTACCAGTCGGCCGTTCGCCACTTTGAGGTGGAGTGGGGCGGCTTCCTGCCGGCGACCGCGGACAGCATTGCGCGCTACTTGGCCGACCATGCTGGCACGCTGGCAATCAACACGCTTCGCCAGCGCTTGGCCGCGCTCGCCCAGTGGCATATCGATCAAGGCTTTCCCGACCCGACCAAGGCGCCGGTGGTGCGCAAGGTCTTCCGCGGGATTCGGGCGTTGCATCCTGCACAGGAAAAACAAGCCAAGCCGCTGCAGCTCGATCTGTTAGCGCAAGTAACGGAATGGCTGGATGCCTCTATCGGCGTCGCGCGCACGCAGCGCAATCGAGGGGACGAGTTGCGCTATCTGCGCAACAAGGCGCTGCTGCTGCTTGGGTTCTGGCGCGGCTTTCGAGGCGACGAGCTGACGCGACTGCGCATCGAGCATGTCGAAGTCGCACCTGGCGAAGGCATGACCTGCTATTTCCCGCAAACGAAGGGCGACCGGCACTACCAGGGCACCACCTTCAAGGCGCCCGTCTTGCTGCGCCTGTGTCCTGTGGATGCCTATATTGACTGGGTCGCTACCGCGCAGTTGAAGAACGGTCCGGTCTTCCGAGCGATTGACCGCTGGGGGCATATAGGCGAAAGCGGCTTGCACCCCGACAGTCTGGCGCCCCTGCTACGGGCAATGCTGACTGAGGCCGGCGTGGCATCGGCCGACCTCTACAGTGGCCATTCGTTACGACGTGGTTTCGCCACCTGGGCGTCGGCAAACGGATGGGACCTGAAAACCTTGATGGAATACATCGGGTGGAGGGATGTGCAATCAGCGATGCGCTATGTCGCGGCGGTCGATCCCTTCGCCCGGCATCGCACCGAATCAGCAATGCTAGCGGCGCCGCAATTAAATGTGAAGCATCACGGAAAATGACGTGGTCTTTGCTGCGAGCCCGACTTACACATGACCTGCGCCGTGATCCCGCGCTGCTTCGATGACACCAGCATATTGCCCGGAAAATGCGCCGTGCTCTGACTCCGTAAACTGCAACTCTCTCGGCTAGTAGCACGAGGCGGAGCAGGGGGCAACATTCACTACGCGGCGAACCAGTCAGCCAAATACCGCCAGCGGAGCGACAGTATGTTCACCGAACAAGGC
>DATBUE010000486.1:0-9043 GCA_036516375.1 Noviherbaspirillum sp.
CGCAAGATGTTGCTGCAGACACCGGCTGCCAAGCCCGTCATGAACAAGGGCAAGGCGCAGGACCTGCCGCGTGCCGAGAGCGTGTTCGATGCGCAGGCCGTGGTCGAAGTGGCGCATGTCGAGCCCGAGCAGAAGGTAGCCAAGCAGGCAATCGACTGGAGCGCTCGCCCGGGCAGCAAGGGCAAGCGCCGCTGATCGAAAGACGAAAGGAAAAAAGATGGCAAAAACCAGCAAGACCAAGGCCGAAACCGAAGCGTCGGGCATCCCTGCGGCAGGGCAAGCGCCGGCGGCTACGGCCGCCACCCCGGCCCAAGCTGCAGCGAGCCCAGCTAAGCCGCAGGTGCAGTGGGACGACGCGCAGATGCGCACCGCCTATGCCAACGTCTGCAACGTGTTCGGCTCGCGCGAGGAAATCACCTTGTTGTTCGGTACCAACCAGGTCTGGCAACCGGGGCAGCTCCAGGCAGGCGAAGTGCGCGTGGCGTTGGGCGAGCGCATCGTGCTCACTCCTTACACGGCCAAGCGGCTGGCCGCAATGCTGGAAAAGGGGCTTGCCGAATATGAAAGACGTTTCGGAAAGATAGAGCTTTAAAAATAAATTTTGATACGAGCGGCGTCGTACGCACGCATCAATGCGCGCGCGACGCGCAGCCGGCAATAGGCAGTGCAAAAGCCGCCACCTATAATTGCCCGCTGCAAATTCGTGCAGTAGCCATGCAGTAGCGAAGCAGAAGGAAACATGGAGTCATCTCTCACCGAACGTACGGTTGCGGCGAAAACCGGACCCGCGCGTTCCGGCACTGGCGATGCGCAGGCCTGGGCGGAACTGGCCGCCGCTACCAGCACCGATGCCTACGCCGCTGCCTGGCTCTCGCTTCAATGCGGCATGCTGGCCGATGTGCGCCGCGCGGTCGTGGTGCTCGGTCCGCCCGATACCGGTCCCTTCGTTCCCGAAGCCTTCTGGCCGCAAGGCCAGGCCGCCACACCCCTGCTGGCGGAAGCGGCCGACCAGGCCATCCAGTCGCGCCAGCCGCTGACTATCGATGGGACGCAAACCGTCGCGCTCGCCTTTCCCGTTCTGCTCGACCGGCATTTGCATGGTTTGGTGGCCATCGAACTGGCTACTCCAGTCGACGTGCAGCAAGCCATGCGTCAGTTGCACTGGGGCGTGCAAGGCTTGCAGGCTGGCCTGTACCGCTTGCAGGCGGAACAGGAAGACGGCACGCGCGACCGCTTGATGAGCACGCTCGACCTCGTCGCTTCCACGATGACCGAGCAGCAGTTCAAGTCGGCGGCGAATGCGCTGGTTACCGATCTGGCAATCCGGCTCGATTGCGACCGCGTTAGCGTCGGCTTTCGCCAAGGTTTGCAGACCGAGATCGCGGCCGTTTCCCACAGCGCCCAGTTTGGCACGCGGCTAAACCTGATCCGCGCCATCGGCACCGCGATGGATGAGTCCATCGACCAGAAATCGCCGATCTGCCTGCCGCTGTCCGGCGATGAAGTGCTGGTCACGCGCGATCATGCCGCACTGGCGCGCCAGCACGGTAGCGATGCGATTCTGACCATTCCCTTCGTGATCAACGAAACCACGGCCGGTGCCTTCTGCTTCGAGCGTTCCGGCGAACGCGGCTTCACGCGTGAAGAAATCGAGCTGTGCGAAGCCGTGGCCGCGCTGTGCAGTCGCATCCTCGAAGAAAAGCGCCTGAACGACCGTCCGCTGGTCCTGCGCCTGAAGAACGCCGCACGCGACGAATTGATGAAGCTGACCGGCCCGCGCCATTTCGGGCGCAAGCTGGTGGCGCTTCTGCTGACGCTTGCCGTGCTGTTCTTCAGCATTGCAAGCGGCACCTACACCGTGGGGGCCAACGCGACGCTGGAAGGCGCGGTGCGGCGCGTGCTGGTTGCACCATACGACGGCTACCTGGAAAGCGCGCCGCATCGCGCCGGCGATCTGGTCGAGAAGGGCGCCGTGCTGGCCACGCTGGATCAACGCGAGCTGCAACTGGAATACCTGCGCTGGGCCAGCCAGGCCGACCAGTACGGCAAGCAATACCAGGAAGCGCTGGCCAAGTCCGACCGTGTGGCCGTGAACGTGATGCAGGCGCAATTGGCGCAAGCCAAGGCCCAGATGGATCTGCTGGCCGAACACCTGTCGCGTGCCAATGTCACTGCCCCCTTTACGGGGATCGTCGTCCACGGCGATCTCACGCAGGCGCTGGGCAGCGCGGTCAAGCGCGGCCAGACCCTGTTCGAGGTGGCGCCGCTGAACGCCTACCGCGTGGTACTGCAAGTGCCGGAAGGCGAAATCACGCATCTGCAAAGAGGGCAGCGCGGCAAGCTGATGCTGACCGCATTGCCGGGCGAGAAATTCGACATCGTGGTGCATCACGTTTCGCCGGTGACGGTGGCGCGCGAAGGACGCAGCTTCTTCCGCGCCGAAGCCAGCGTCATGACTATTTCGGAGCGCATGCGCCCCGGCATGGAAGGCGTTGGCAAGATCGAAGTCGGCAAGCGCAAGCTGTTCTGGCAATGGACGCACCAGACCTTTGACTGGATGCGCCTGGCTTTCTGGTCCTGGTTCTGATGGCCGAATCTCTCTACAGCGAATCCTGGTACCGAGTCGCCAACCTGCGGCCGCGACTGCGCAATCATGCGCAGGTGCACCGCCACACCTACCGCGGCGGTGTCTGGTACGTCCTGCAGGACAACGCCAGCGGGCGCTTCCACCGCTTCACGCCGGTTGCCAATGCAGTGATCGGCCTGATGGACGGCAAGCGTAGCGTGCAGGAAATCTGGGACATGGCCTGCGTGCAATTGGGCGATACCGTGCCTTCGCAAGATGAAGTGATCAAGCTGATCTCGGACCTGCACCGTGCCGACGTGCTGCAGAGCGACGCTCCACCAGACCTGGAAGAAATCCAGCGCCGCCGCAAGCAGCACTGGCGCATGCGCATCAAGCAGTACTTCGGCAACCCGATGTCGCTGCGCTTCCCGCTCTACGACCCGGATGCGCTGCTGCAGCGCATGATGCCGTTCATGCGCCCGCTGTTCGGCTGGTTTGGCCTGCTGCTGTGGGCGGCGCTGCTGGGTGTGGCGGGCCTCTTGGCCGCGATGCACTGGCCCGCTTTTTCGGACGGCATGCTCGACCACGTGTTCTCGGTCGACAACCTGCTGGTGATGTGGCTGGTGTTCCCGCTGGTGAAGGTGCTGCACGAGTTCGGCCATGGGCTGGCCGTGAAGGCGCGCGGCGGGCAGGTGCACGAGATGGGCATCATGCTGCTGTTGTTCATGCCGGTGCCGTATGTCGATGCCTCGTTCGCCGCGGCCTTC
Organism: Noviherbaspirillum sp.; assembly: GCA_036516375.1. GTDB lineage: Bacteria > Pseudomonadota > Gammaproteobacteria > Burkholderiales > Burkholderiaceae_D > Noviherbaspirillum. Next base: position 3,334 of record DATBUE010000486.1, read on the forward strand.
GAGGACAAGCGCTGGCGCATGCTGGTGGGCGCGGCCGGCATGATGACCGAGCTGCTGATCGCCGCGCTGGCGATGATCGCCTGGGTCTGGCTCGATCCCGGCATCGAGCGCGCGATTGCCTACAACGTGATCCTGATCGCCGGCGTCTCCACACTGCTGTTCAACGGCAATCCCTTCCTGCGCTACGACGGCTATTACATCCTCTCCGACTGGCTGGAGATTCCGAATCTCGGCCAGCGCTCGAACGAATACCTCGGCTACCTGATCAACCGCTACCTGTTCGACGTGGACGACGTGAAGTCGCCTGTGGTCGCGCCCGGGGAGGGGCGCTGGTTCCTCTTCTACAGCATCACGTCTTTTGCCTACCGCATGTTCATGATGGTCACCATCGTGCTGGTCGTGGCGAGCAAGTTCTTCCTGTTCGGCGTGCTGATGGCAGTGTGGGCAGTCTGGACAATGCTGTTCATGCCGGTCTTCAAGAACGTGAAATACCTCGCCAATAGTCCGCGCTTGCGCACGCGACGCGGACGTGCAGTGGCCGTCAGCACCGCCGCCATCGGCACGGCCCTGTTGGTGCTGTTCGTGCTGCCCGCGCCCAGCTACACGCGTGCACAAGGAGTGGTATGGGCGCCCGAGGAAGCGCAGGTGCGCGCCGCTGTGGATGGCTTCGTCGAGAGCCTCGCAGTGCCGGCCGGAGAGCAGGTGGCGAAGGGACAGATACTGATCCGGACGACGGACCCCGTGCTCGTCGCGCGCGCTGCCGCGGCCGAAGCGGATCTGCTCGAATTGCAAGCGCGACGCGACGCGGCCCGGGTATCGAGCCGCGTCCAGGCCGACATCCTGGAGCAGCAGATTGCGCACGCCGAAGTCGCGCTGGAGATCGCGCGCAAGCGGCTGGAAGAGGTCCGCATCCTCGCACCCTCGGCCGGCAGCTTCGTGATCGCGGATCAGCAGAACATGCCGGGACGCTTCGTGCAGCGCGGCGAACTGCTGGGCTTCGTTACGGGCAAGGAATTGCGCACCGTGCGCGTGGTCGTGACGCAGGCCAATGCGGATCGCGTACGCGAGGACACGGTCGGAGTGCAGGTGCGGCCGACCGAACGTGTCGCCGAGGCCATGGATGCGAAAGTGCTGCGCGCACTGCCGGGTGCGACCGAACAATTGCCAAGCATGACGCTATCGACGCAAGGCGGCGGCGAGATCGTGCTCGACCCGAAGGCGCCGGACGAAGGCCGCGCGCTGGAAAAACTCTTTGTCGTCGACCTGGAAGTGCCGCCGGATTCCGGCCTCACTTATCTGGGCAGCCGCGTTCACGTGCGCTTCGAACACACACCCGAGCCGCTGGGCGTGCAGTGGGTGCGCAGCGCGCGCCGCATCTTCATGAAGAAATTCAGTGTCTGAGTTCGCCACATCCTTGCTGCGCTTTCCACGCTTCGAACGCTTCGAGCCCTTCGACGAGGTTTATCCGGAACGCCGGGAACCGACCGAGGAAGGCTTGCTGGACCGCGCCGGCATGGCGCTCACCGGCGGTGTTAGCCGCTGGCTGCGTGCCCAGCCGCAGCGCGTGCGCGGCATTGTGAAGCAAGTCGCTGCCTACGAGGAACGGGTGAAGGCGCTGGACGAGGCCGGCATCCGCGAAACAGCACGCGAGCTCGCCGGACGACTGCGGCGCGAAGGTTTGCGCGACGAGCTGGTGGCGCACAGTTTCGCGCTGGTGCGCGAGGCGGCTGGGCGTACGCTGGGCATGCGCCACTTCGACGTGCAATTGATCGGCGGCTGGGTCCTGCTTAACGGCATGATCGCCGAGATGGAAACCGGGCAGGGCAAGACGCTGACCGCGACGCTGCCGGCCTGTACCGCGGCGCTGGCCGGTCGTGCTGTGCACGTCATCACGGTCAACGATTACCTGGTCGAACGCGACCTGGAACTGATGAAGCCGGTCTACGATGCGCTCGGCCTGACCTCGGCTGCTGTCACCTCCGAGATGGAGCACGCCGAACGGCAGCGTGCCTATGCCTGCGACATCGTCTACTGCACCAACAAGACAGTCGTGTTCGATTACCTGCGCGACCGCATCGTGCTCGGCAGTCGCGGCCATGCGCTGCACCTGAAGATGGAACGCCTGAACGGCGAGCAGACGCGCGCGCGCAAGCTGCTGCTGCGTGGCCTGTCGTTCGCCATCGTCGACGAAGCCGACAGCGTGCTGGCCGACGAGGCGCGCACGCCCTTGATCATTTCAGCCGAAGTGCGCAACGACGAAGACGCCGACCTCGCGCGCCAGGCCATCGAAATCGCGCAGCAGATGAAGGAAGGCGTCGATTTCCGCGTGCTGCGCGGCGAGCGGCGCATCCATATCGAGGAAGCGGGCTACGAACGTGCCATCGATTTGTCCAAGCCCTTCGGCGGTGCATGGCTGCTGTCGCTGCGGCGCGAGGAGCTGATCCTGCAGGCATTGACCGCGCTGCATCTGTTCCTGCGCGACGAGCAATACCTGGTCCGCGACGGCAAGATCCAGGTCATCGACGAATTCACCGGCCGCGTGATGGCCGACCGCTCCTGGGGCCAGGGCCTGCACCAATTGATCGAAGTGAAGGAAGGCTGCGAGATCACCTCGCGCAAGGAGCCGCTGGCGCGCATCAGTTACCAGCGCTTTTTCCGGCGTTACCAGCATCTGTCCGGCATGAGCGGCACGGCCAAGGAAGTGGCGGGCGAGCTCGGTGCCATCTACGGGCTTGCGGTGGTTCCTATCCCGCCAGGCAATCCGAGCAAGCGCCTGATCCACCCGGACCGCATCTTCGAAACCGAAGCCGAGAAGTGGGATTGCGTGGTGGCGACCATCGAAGAGCAGCACGCGAAAGGCGTGCCGATCCTGGTCGGCACGCGCTCGGTGGCGGCTTCCGAGTTGTTGAGCCGCATGCTCGACGAGCGCGGCCTCGCACATCAGGTGCTCAATGCCAAGCAGGATGCGGAAGAAGCAGCCATCGTGGCACGTGCCGGCGAACCCGGCCGCATCACGATTGCCACCAACATGGCCGGGCGTGGCACCGATATCAAGCTCACGCCGGAAGCGCGCGCGTTGGGCGGCCTGTTCGTGATCCTGGCCGAGCGCCACGAAGCCGGTCGCATCGACCGCCAGATCGCGGGGCGCTGTGCGCGCCAGGGCGATCCGGGACAAGTGCAGGCGATCCTGTCGCTGGAAGACGCACTGCTCGCGCCGTACAAGGGCGGGTTTGCCGAATTTCTGCTGCGCCGTTTCGCCCCGCCGGGCAGCCACCATGCCGAACGCGTGCAGGGCAAGTTCATCCGCTACGCGCAATGGCGCACTGAATACAGCCAGTCGAAGATCCGCAAGAGCCTGCTGAAGGCCGACCAGCAAATGGGCAACATCCTGTCGTTCTCCGGCAGGCCGGAATGAAAGAGGAATCTCACATGCATCAACCCCGCAAATTCATGCTTTCGACGCTTGCGCTCGGCGTAGCGCTGGCTGGCACCGTGCAGGCGCAGCAGCATCCGTCTCCCGCCGCGATCAAGCCGCCGCCGGTACCGAACCTGGCTCCGCGCGCATCCGGTGCGTCTGCACCCGCCGCCTTGCCCGCAGTCTCCAGCGGTAAGCAGGCCGCCCAGCTCGGCGATGCGATGGAGTGCCTGCTGGAGCCGCACAAGATCGCCAATGTCGGCGCCGCCGTCGAAGGTACGTTGGCCGAAGTGCTGGTCGACCGCGGTTCGGTCGTGCGCAAGGGGCAGGTGGTGGCGCGTCTGAATTCGGCGGTCGAAGCGGCCACGGTGAACCTGCGTCGCGCGCAGGAGGAATACGGGCTGCGCAAGCTGGCGCGCAACGAAGAACTGTTCCGCAAGGAGCTGATTTCGGCCAGCGAAAAGGATGAGCTGGAAACCCAGATCCGCATTGCCGCGCTGGAGCGTAAGCAGCAGCAGGAAGTGCTGAACTTGCGCACCATCACCAGTCCCTTGAACGGCGTGGTGGTCGAACGCTATCTGTCGCCGGGCGACCGTGTGGCGCAGGAACAGATCCTGAAGCTGGCGCAGATCGATCCGCTGAACGTTGAAGTGATCGTTCCGGTCAATCTGTTCGGCCGCATCAAGCCGGGCATGGTCGGCGAGGTCAAGCCGGCACTGGGCGGCAGCTACAAGGCCAAGGTGGCCGTGGTCGACCGCGTGGTCGACGCAGCGAGCGGCACCTTCGGCGTGCGGCTGGAATTACCGAACCCCGGCAACCGCATTCCGGCCGGTTTGAAGTGCACGGTCAGTTTCTCCGGCTAGTTGCATGCGCCGGGTGATCGCGATTGCCGCGCCGGTCGGCGGTGGAAAGTCTTCTCTGGCCGGTGCGCTGGCGCAGGCACTGGACAATGCGCCGATCCTGCGCTTCGACGACTTTCAACTCGCCACGCGGCAATCGATTCCCGAGCTCCAGGCCTGGCTCGCGCGCGGTGCTGATTTCGATGCACTGGAAGCACCCGGCCTGACCGAAGAACTGGCGCGTTTGCGCGGTGAGGTAGCGCACGGCGGCTGGCTGGTGTTCGAGATGCCGCTGGGCCGTACCTATGCGGCGACCGCCAATGCCATCGACCTGCTGGTCTGGCTCGACGTACCGCTCGATGTCGCCCTTGCGCGCAAGCTGCGCGAACTTGCGGCCGGTGCAAACGTGGGTTCCGCCGAGGATGCGCGCATGGCTTTGCAGTGGATGGAGTCCTATCTCGCGCATTACATGACGACGGTGCGCAAGGTGCTGGAAGTGCAGCGCCAGCGTGTGCCGCAACAGGCCGATCTGGTACTCGATGGTTGTGCCGATGTGCAGACGCTGCTGGCGCAGGTGCTGGAGCGGGTGAGGGCGGTGTCGTGAGCGGCGCGGCAGCAGTGACGGTCGATGCGCCCTGGCTGTGCATCGAAGGCTTTCTCGCCGATTTCGTCGGCGCGCGTGCGCTGTCTTCCGCATTCGAGATCGGCTTGATCGATTTGCTGGCAGATGGTGCGCAAACCTTGGACACCTTGCGTGTCCGCCTGCCGCTGGATGATAGAGCGCTCAAGTTGTTGCTGAACATGCTGCGCGCGAACGGCGTGCTGGCTACCGAAGACAAGATCACGTTCACATCCGCATTCCAGCAAGCCCTCGCATTTCGTGACCTGCTCGAAGCGCGCCTGTATTTCGCCCATCTGGTCGCGCCCGATTTCCTGCACCTCTCCACCGCACTGCTGGCCGAGCCTGACCAGTTCTTCCGGCGTGCGCGTTTGTTCGAACTGTTCTCTTACGACCGCTGCTTTGAACCGACGCGCGAGAACCTGGAAGCGACCGCACGCTGGATGCGCATCACCACCGCGCTCACGCGTTACGAAGCGCAGGCCTGCATCGCCGCTTTCGATTTCGGTGCACACCGACGCCAGCTCGATGTCGGCGGCAACAGCGGTGAATTCCTGCTCCGCGTCTGCCGTGCGCATCCAGGGCTGCGCGGCACGGTCCACGATCTGCCGGTCGTCTGCGAGATTGGCCGGGCGCATGTTGCAGAGGAAGCGGAAGCGGCGCGCATCACGTTCGAAAACGTCACTTCACGTACAGAACCGCTGCCGTTCGGCCACGACCTGATCAGCTTCAAGTCCATGCTGCACGACTGGCCCGACGCCGACATGCGGCAATTCCTGGCGCGCGCACATGCCGCACTCGAATCCGGCGGAAGCATTCTGATCTTCGAACGCGCAC
>DATBUE010000487.1:0-2571 GCA_036516375.1 Noviherbaspirillum sp.
AATTGCTACGCGGCGTCCACACGAGCTTCGCATTTCTCATTCCGCCTTCTGCCGCATACGCCGTTGTAGACGCTCGTGCGTGGATTCCGAATTGCGCGGTGCAATTGCCTGCACCCCGATCTTCGCCCCTTCCATTGCACAAATCATGAACGGGTCATTTTTCTCGTTCATGAATTCCTTGAAATCCTCGAGCGACCAGAGCTTGTTCGGACCCGACCAAGGGTCATGCACGATCACACCTTCTTCTCCTACGCCAATCATGACGATGGAATGCCCCACGGGGTGACCACGCTTTTGTCCGGCGCAAATGACAGGCCCCCAGCGGTTGAGGATTCCCACCAGATGTTCGGTCGTCAGTGATGACGCATCCATTTTTTTACTCGACGTAGCAAGGCCAGCCTCAATCAGCCCATCTTCCAGTTCTCGTCGTGTCAGGCCCTCGAATACGCCTCGAGGGTTTTTTTTGAAACTGCGTTGGTAGGGCTTCCCCTTGGATGCAAGAAGCATATTCATGCATGCGTCACCGCACATGTTGATGTGCTTTTGGTGGATGTAGGGGGTATTACTGCAGTACGCGTATGTGGACCGGCTTTTTGGATGCGATAGGGGATAAGAAATCAGCGTCGCCGCACGCGAGGTGTCTTCCCCGGAAAAATGCACTGCTTTTGCAACAATGCCCCGTAGTTTCATTTCAGATTATTAAGTTTCTGTCGATCCATGAGTAGGAAAAAGCAAGGGGATTGTTCCGGCACACCTCCCGTTCCCTTCACGCAAGGCGCAGACATATTTAAAAAACGTCTATCGACATGCCAAAAACTTCGTTCTCTTTATAAGGTGCCGGTGCAACTATTCGCCATCCATAGTTGCTTTCGTAATAAAGAGAACCGATGGCCCATGCTGCTGCTTTACCGACTGCTACTTTACCGACCCGCCGCGTCCTCCCCGGCTTCAACCTGGCGCTCGGCTTCACCCTGCTCTACCTGAGCCTGATCGTCCTGATCCCGTTGTCGGCCGTTTTCCTGAAGACCTTCACGATGACATGGGACAGTTTTTGGGAAGCGGTGAGCTCGCCACGCGTCATCGCCTCCTACAAGCTGAGCTTCGGCGGTGCCTTGCTGGCAGCGCTGATCAATGTCGTCTTCGGCGGCATCGTGGCTTGGGTGCTGGTGCGCTACCGCTTCCCCGGCAAGCGACTCATCGATGCGCTGGTCGACCTGCCATTCGCGTTGCCGACCGCCGTCGCCGGCATCGCCCTGACTGCGCTGTACTCGGGCAACGGCTGGATCGGCCGCCACCTGGAACCGCTCGGCATCAAGGTCGCCTTCACGCCACTAGGCGTGATCATCGCGCTGACCTTCATCGGCCTGCCCTTTGTCGTGCGCACCGTGCAACCGGTGCTTGAAGAAGCCGAGCGTGAACTGGAAGAAGCGGCCGCGAGCCTCGGCGCCAGTCGTCTGCAAACCTTTTCCCGCGTGATTTTCCCGACCGTGTTTCCCGCACTGCTGACCGGCTTCGCGCTGGCCTTCGCCCGCGCTACCGGCGAGTACGGCTCGGTCATTTTCATCGCCGGCAACATGCCGATGGTTTCCGAAATCACGCCGCTGTTCATCGTGACCAAGCTGGAGCAGTACGACTATGCCGGCGCCACCGCGATTGCCGTGGTGATGCTGCTGGTCTCGTTCACGCTGCTGTTGGCGATCAATTTGTTGCAAGCCTGGACGCGCCAGCGCGGCCAGTCACAGAAAGCCTGAGATGACTGCTTCCGCTTCTTCCCTTTCCCTGCCTGTTGCCGCTGCGCCGGCAAGCGCCCCTTACGCTCCGGCAGCCACGGTCGAGCCGCCTTGGGTGCGTGCGCTGCTGATCGCAGTAGCACTGATTTTCCTGACGCTCTTCCTGTTCGTGCCGCTGGCCGCCGTCTTCGCCGAAGCCCTGCGCAAGGGTTGGGATGCGTATTTGGCCGCCATCGTCGAGCCGGATGCGTTGTCCGCGATCCGCCTGACACTGCTGACGGCCGCCATCGCGGTGCCCCTGAACCTGGTGTTCGGCGTGGCCGCCGCCTGGGCCATCGCCAAGTTCCAGTTCCGCGGCAAGAACTTGCTGCTGACGCTGATCGATTTGCCGTTCTCGGTTTCTCCCGTCATCTCCGGCCTGATCTACGTGCTGCTGTTCGGGGCGCAAGGCTGGTTCGGCGAATGGCTGCGCGAGCACGACATCAAGATCCTGTTCGCCGTTCCCGGCATCGTGCTGGCGACGATCTTCGTCACCTTCCCCTTCGTCGCACGCGAGCTGATTCCGCTGATGCAGGCGCAGGGCACCGAGGAAGAGGAAGCCGCGCTGGTATTGGGCGCATCCGGCTGGCGCACCTTCTGGCACGTGACGCTGCCGAACATCAAGTGGGGCCTGATGTATGGCGTGATTCTGTGTAATGCACGTGCCATGGGCGAGTTCGGCGCGGTCTCGGTCGTCTCCGGCCACATCCGCGGCGAGACCAACACCATGCCGCTGCAAGTCGAGATCCTCTACAACGAATACAACTTCGCCGCCGCCTTCGCCGTCGCCTCGCTGTTGGCG
>DATBUE010000488.1:0-7593 GCA_036516375.1 Noviherbaspirillum sp.
AACCCACGATCGCCCTGTGCAGCATCACGGGAACTTTGCGCGTGTTGTCATCTGCCACATACTCGGCACCGAGGCGCCCCGGCATCGAAAAGTCGACCTGCATCGTGCCAACCTGCCAAGGCCGCCCCAAGGAATCCTTCAAGTGGTACTCGATCTTGGGGCCGTAAAAAGCGCCCTCGCCTGGTAGCTCTTCCCATTGCACCCCGCAGGCACGCAACGCTGCGCGCAGGGTCTCCTCTGCGTGATCCCATGTCTCGTCGGAGCCGATCCTGTTTTCCGGACGCAAGGCAAGCTTGATTGCGATATCGGAAAAACCAAAATCCTTGTACACGCTCATCGCCTGCCGATGAAACGCTGTGCACTCGTCCTGGATTTGCGCTTCCGTACAAAAGATGTGGCCGTCGTCCTGCGTGAAGCCTCGTACGCGCATCAAGCCGTGCAGGGCGCCCGAGGGCTCGTTGCGATGGCACTGACCGAATTCGCCGAAGCGCAACGGCAAGTCGCGATAGCTGCGCAGGCCGGATTTATATATCTGCACATGTCCAGGGCAATTCATCGGCTTCAGCGCATAGTTCCGGTTTTCCGACTCGGTCACGAACATGTTCTCGCGGTAGTTCTGCCAATGCCCGGTCTGCTCCCACAGGCTGCGATCCAGAATCTGCGGCGCCTTCACTTCCTGGTAGCCGCTGTCGCGATAGATTGCACGCATGTACTGCTCGACTTGCTGCCAAACAGTCCATCCCTTGGGATGCCAGAAAACCAGGCCCGGCGCCTCATCCTGGAAATGGAACAAGTCGAGGGCGCGTCCGAGCTTGCGATGGTCGCGCTTCTCCGCCTCCTCAAGCATGTGCAAGTAGGCTTCCTGATCTTCCTTCTTCGCCCATGCGGTGCCGTAGATCCGCTGCAGCATCTCGTTCTTTGAGTCGCCGCGCCAGTACGCTCCCGCCAGCTTCATCAACTTGAACACACGCAGCTTGCCGGTCGAAGGCACGTGCGGGCCCCGGCACAAGTCGGTGAATTCGCCCTCGCTGTATAGCGAAACATCCTCGTTCTGCGGAATCGCCTCGATCAGTTCGGCCTTGTAAGACTCGCCTATCGACTTGAAGTACGCCACAGCCTCGTCGCGAGGCAGCACCTTGCGACTTACCGGCTCATCTTTCTTCGCCAGTTCGGCCATCTTCTTTTCAATCGCCTGCAGGTCTTCCGGCGTGAAGGGACGCTTGTACGAAAAATCGTAGTAAAAGCCGTTCTCGATCACCGGACCAATGGTCACCTGCGCGTCCGGAAACAATTCCTTCACCGCATAGGCGAGCAAGTGGGCGGTCGAATGACGGATTACTTCCAGCCCATCCGGATCCTTGTCGGTGACGATCGCGAGATCTGCGTCGTGCTCGATCAGAAAAGAGGTATCGACCAGCTTGCCGTCTACACGACCGGCAAGCGCAGCCTTTGCCAAACCGGCACCTATGCTGGCCGCGACCTGCGCCACAGTCACTGGCGCATCGAACTGACGCGAAGAACCATCTGGAAGTCGGACTGAAACCATGTGCACTCCATGTGAGTGCTGCGCGAAGATGTACAGACGCAGCAAAAAATGCGGACGAAAAAAAAACGCGGACTAGCCGCGTTTTTCTTCCTGCAAAGGCGAAAAGACTTCCAGCTAGTGTCGCTCCCAGACCATCTTGATGGTAGTTCGCGGTGTCATAACCGGATTGCCTTTCTCGCTCTTACAGGTACTGCATTCGTTGGTAGGCTCGATTGGACTCGAACCAACGACCCCTACCATGTCAAGGTAGTGCTCTAACCAGCTGAGCTACGAGCCTAAAGAAGCGAGATTATAGCGGCACTTTTTTAACTTTGCTAGTGCCAGCGCAATATTGCCCAAATGAGCCGGGTCTGCTCCATCGGGCATTGGCTCGCCAGGCCGCTGGCACGACGAGCAAGACAACAGTTCCGTTACACTGCCGGGCGTACCCTGCTCCATTCATCCACCTACCTTCCCGCCAATGTCGGAAAAGAAGCAGCATGTTCACGCGCACGATCTGCATGCCCATCATGCGGGTGACGCGAGCCATCACCACGGCATCGAAGGGCGCAATCCGCGTGTGCTCGGCGGGGCTGTCGCCCTGACCTTGGGTTTCGCCGGCGTCGAGGCAGCGGTGGGTTTTCTCTCAGGCTCGCTTGCCTTGGTTGCCGATGCAGGTCACATGGTGACCGACAGCATGGCCTTGGGGCTGGCCCTGTTTGCGCAAATCCTGGCACGCAGACCGCCGTCGGACCGGCATTCCTTCGGCTTCGGGCGGTCCGAAGCCTTGGCGGCGTTCGTCAACGGGCTCGCCATGCTCTGCGTAGTGGGATGGATCGTGGTCGAAGCAGTGCATCGTTTCGCCGAGCCGGCCGCCGTTCGGGGACAGATGGTCCTGGTGACCGCGAGTCTTGGGCTGCTGATCAACCTGCTGGTCGCCTGGGTGCTATCGCAGGACCAGCAAAGCATCAATACCCGCGCGGCGCTGGTGCATGTGATGGGCGATCTGCTGGGCTCCGTTGCTGCGATTGCTTCAGGTGCAGTCATCCTGCTCACCGGATGGATGACCATCGATCCTTTACTGTCGCTCATGGTCGCAGTCCTGATCCTGCGCTCGACCATGTCCGTGTTGCGCGACTCCTATCACGTCCTGATGGAGGGTGTGCCGCACGACATCAGCTACATCCAGGTCGGCACCGACATCGCTGCTCTCGACGGCGTGGTGTCGGTACACGATCTGCATGTGTGGGAAATGGCGGCGGGACAACGCGCACTGATCGGACACCTGGAGGTGCGCAGCATTGCCGAATGGCCGTCCATCCTCGCCGCCGCGAAACGTATGCTGCTCGAAAAGCACGGCATCGACCACATCACGCTTCAGCCCGAGCCTGAGCGCGTTGCGTAAAACATCAGGCAGCGATTATCGGCGTTGCACCTCCATGACGCCGTTTACTTCGCGAATGACGCTCAGCGCCTTTTGCAACTGGGCCGTAGAAGAAATTTCCGCAGTAAACGCCATGCGGGCGATGCCTTTACTGCTCTGGGTGCTGACACCGACCACGTTTATCTTCTCGCGCGAAAACACTTCCGAGATATCGCGCAGCAATCCTTGCCGGTCGCTGGACAGCACAAAGATATCGACCGGATAAACCGTATCCTTGCCCGCTTCACCCCAGGTCGTCTGGATCACTCGCTCCAGGGCGTTCATACGCATCTGCGCCAGGTTCTTGCAATTGGCCCGATGAATCGAAACGCCCTTCCCGCGCGTGACGAATCCAACGATGTCATCCGGCGGAGCCGGTTTGCAGCAGCGCGCCAATTGCGTCAGCAAGCCCTCCGTTCCCACCACCAGCACGCCCGAGCGCGCGCCCTGCTCCACACTGGAAGCTCGGCGCTTGTGGGCAACGAGGGTGGCGGCGAGATCGCCAGCGTCTTTCTCGCCCTGCTTGTGGGCACTTTCTTCGTGCAGCGCGTGTTCGATCGCACGTACGCTGAACTCATCCTTGCCCAGGGCCAGGCACAGTTCGTCGACCTTGGCAAAACCAACCCGATGCGCAAGCTCCTCCAGGTTGACCGCAGTCTTGCCTTCGCGTTGCAGTGTCTTTTCCAGCACCGCGCGGCCACGCCCCAGGGTTTCCTGCTGGTCGATTGCGTTGAACCAGGCACGCACCTTGGCGCGAGTGCGCGAGCTGGCCACATAGCCGGGGGTGAGCCAGTCGCGTGAGGGACCTGCTGCAGCACCGCCGCGTGCGGTGATGATTTCGACCGTCTGGCCGTTCTTCAAAGGTGTATTGAGCGGCACCATGGCGCCGTCCACCCGAGCCCCGCGACAGCGATGTCCCAGGTCTGTATGCAGGTGATAGGCAAAGTCGATTGGCGTCGCGCCGTTGGGCAATTCAATCACCCGCGCTTGCGGCGTCATCACGTAGATACGGTCGTCAAGCGAAGCGGACTGGAGTTTTTCCACCCATTCGCGCTGGATGTCTTCCTGACCCACCACCGCATCGGCCACTTCGCTTTTCCACGCCAGCAACTGGCGCAGCCAGGCGATCTTCTCGTCATACTTTTGCGTCGCGAAGTTGGAGCTGCCGCCTTCCTTGTAGCGCCAGTGCGAGGCAACGCCATACTCGGCAAAACGGTGCATTTCCTGAGTGCGAACTTGCACCTCCAGCGCCCGACCATCCTCACCAACCACGACCGTGTGCAGCGACTGGTAACCGTTAGGTTTGGGCCGGGAGATGTAGTCGTCGAATTCCTCCGGGATCGGCGTCCACAGGTTATGCACCAGACCGAGCACCGTATAGCAGGTCTTCACGTCATCGACGATCACGCGAAAGGCGCGCACGTCATACAACTCGGAGAAATCCAGCGATTTGCCGCGCATCTTGTTCCAGATGCTGTAGATATGCTTCGGCCTTCCGTAGACCTCGGCCTTGATGCCTGCAGTAGCCAACTCTTCCTTGAGCCGAAGTATTGCGCGCTCCACGAAGCTTTCACGCTCGATGCGCTTCTCCTCCAGCATCTTCGCAATGCGCTTGTAAGTCGCCGGCTCGATGAAACGAAAAGCAAGGTCCTCGAGCTCCCATTTCAACTGCCATATGCCGAGGCGATTCGCCAGCGGCGCATACAGGTCCAGGGTTTCGCTGGCATAGGCGCGCGTGCGCTCGTTTTCCAGCTTGAGTTCCGCGAAATAGCGCAGTGTCGTCACGCGCGAAGCCAGGCGCACCAATACCACGCGCATGTCGGTTGCCATTGCCAGCAACATCTTGCGCAGCGTTTCCAGTTGCTCGGCTGCCTGCTGCGCTGCGTTCTTTCCGCGCCCCACATCCTGGTAACCGAAGGTCTGGTCATGCAGGCGCATCAACTGTCGGATTCCGTCCACCAAGTCGGCCACGCCCTTGCCAAAGCGCGCTTCGATATCTTGCGCCGCCTTGGAATCGACCACGGGAAGTTCGTACAGCAAGGCGGCGAGCCTTGTATCGGCGTCGCTGTTGAGCGTTGCCAGCGTGATGGCAACGCCGCGCGAAAAGGAACAGGTGCCCTGCCCGGTCGCCACGGTGTGGCTCCGGTAGATCGGCTCCACATAGGCGAGCGCATTCAATACGCGCTCGCCGTCCTCCGCGCCCAGCCCGGCAACGAGCTGGGCGTTCATGTCTGCATGGGTGGCAACGACCGACACCATTGCTTTGCCTACCTATCTCTGCGCCGCAGTGACCACCATCTCGACCCGCCATTCCGGCCTTGCGAGTGCAGCCTGTACTGTTGCGCGCGGCGGGGCATTGTCCGGTGCTACCCATTCGTTCCATACGGCGTTCATCGCCGCGAAGTCCTGCAGGTCGGCGAGGAATATCTGGCACATCAGGATGCGCGACTTGTCGCTACCGGTCTCCGCCAGCAGGCGATCGATGTGCCCGAGCACTTCGCGTGTCTGTCCGCCGATGTCCTGTGTGAGGTCCTCTGCCACCTGGCCTGCCAGGTAGACAACTCCGTTATGAATCGCCACTTCGGAAAGGGTCGGGCCCACGTGCAAGCGCTTGATGTCCACAGCTATGGCACTCCTGCTCAAGGTTTGGAAAGAAGAAAACGGCGCACCACGGCGATCTGGTCCTCATGCACGAAGGTCGGCGCGTGCCCAACCCCGGGAAATTCGACCAGCTGCGCGCGCGGCCCACGCTTGGTCATCGCCTCGGCAACCTCGCGCGCCAGCAAGTCCGATTGCACGCCCCGCACCAGCAGCGTCGGACAACGGATCGCATCATAGGCGGCCCATAGCGATGACTGCGCCGCCTTCAACTCGTCTTCCGTCGCGCTCTTGAACGTGCCCCCCAGTTTCGGGTCGTAATGCAAGCGCCAGGCATTGGGGCTCTCTTGGCGCAGCACGTCAGCGGCCAGCTTGACCCACTCTTGCTCGTCATGCGAACCGAAAGGTGCGGCGATCTCGCGGATATAACGCATGCCCTCATCGAAGCTGGCAAAGCGACGCTCCTGCCCGATGTACTGCCCGATCCGTGCAAGCGCCCCGGGATCGAGAGCGGGACCGATATCGTTGAGCACCATTTTTTCGATTGGACTATCGGGCAACGAAGCCAGTCCCATGCCGATCAAGCCGCCCATCGAAGTTCCAAACCAATGCACATGCGTCGCATCCACGCGCGCCAGCAACGTCACTATATCGCTGACATACTGCGGCACCGTGTAGTAACGCGGATCACTCAACCAGGAAGAGCGCCCGCGGCCGACGATATCCGGGCAGACCACACGGTACTCGTCGCACAATGCCTGCGCGAGCCGGTCGAAATCATCCGACACGCGCGTGACGCCATGCACGCACACCAGAACCTTGGGATTGCCGGGGTCACCCCACTCCTTGTAGGCCATGCGATGCAGTCCTGTGGGGGAAAGACATTGCACGGTATTGATGCGGGCTTCGGTCATGTTTGCGAGCGTCAAGGGTGGGCGTATTGGGTCGTTCATTTTAATGGCCCACACGCTTAAAATCCTAACCGACTCCGAGCGCTTCAATTCATTCTGAGAGGAAATCATGCAAGGCACTGCACACAAGGGAAGAACCGCCCTCATCACGGGCTCCACATCCGGCATCGGCCTCGGCATTGCGCGCGCGTTCGCAAGCCAGGGTGCGAACGTGATCTTCAACGGCTTCGGTGATGCAAAGGAGATCGAAACCATCCAGACTCACGTGCGCGACGAGTTTGGTGTCGAGACGTTCTACCACGACGCGGATATGTCCAAGCCCTCCGAGATTGAAGCGATGCTGCGAGCAGGCGTCGAGCGTTTCGGTGCGATAGACATCCTGGTCAACAATGCCGGCATCCAGCACGTCGCGAACATCGAAGACTTTCCCGCCGAGCGATGGGACGCGATCATCGCGATCAACCTGAGCTCCGCATTCCACACCACGCGCCTGGCGCTGCCGGCGATGAAGGCGAAGAACTGGGGGCGCATCATCAACGTGGCGTCGGTACACGGGTTGGTCGCATCCGCACAGAAGTCAGCCTATGTCGCGGCCAAGCACGGCATCGTCGGCCTGACCAAGGTCACTGCTCTGGAAACCGCGCATTCAGGCATCACCTGCAATGCGATATGCCCAGGTTGGGTGCTCACGCCTCTGGTACAGAAACAGGTCGATGCCAAGGCGCAGCAACAAGGACTGAGCAACGACGAGGCGAAGAAGAGCCTGCTCTCCGAAAAACAACCTTCAGGTGAATTCGTGACACCCGAGCAGTTGGGCGAACTCGCGTTATTCCTTGCAAGCGATGCGGCGAGTCAGGTGCGCGGCGTGGCATGGAACATGGATGGGGGCTGGGCTGCGCAGTAAAGGCTACGCAAATCAAAAAAATAACGGCGCCAAGAAGGCGCCGTTATTTTTGGCAGCATCCTGCGAGTTGCTACAGCGCGCTGAAATCCAGCTCCACGCCGCTCTGAGCCGCAATCTCTTCCCTGCTCACGCCTGGGGCCAGCTCGACCACCTGCAATCCGTTTGGCGTGACGTCCAGCACGCCAAGATCGGTGATGATCCGGTCGACCACACCCACGCCAGTCAGCGGCAG
>DATBUE010000489.1:0-1865 GCA_036516375.1 Noviherbaspirillum sp.
ATTGGAATTGGATTTATAACTTGCTGATTTCTATACTGCACTGCACAAAGTTGGCATTCCGCTGACTATGCATCTGGAAGCCCATTATGTCCGCCCTCCTGCGCTCCTCCGTTCCGCTGTCGCGCATTCCGCAATCGCCGCGCGCACTCGTCCCGTCCGCGCCGCCCGAGCAACTGTCCCCGGCCTTTGCCTCGCTGACTACGCCGGCTTGGGTAAGCGGACTGGCGATGGCAGTCGTGGTGTTGATCGTGCAGTTGAGCACACGCGGCTTCGATCCGGCCTTCGCCAGCAGTTTCGTTGAGAACTGGCTCGTGATGTGGGCGCTTGCTTTCCCGGTGTTTTACCTCGGCGGAGCGGGCATGAAGCGGTTGCTGGCGCGCATGGCAGGCCCGGTCGAGGCGCGTCGGGTCGATCTCGCGGCGCTGGTCGTGCGCGGCGGCGAGGAAAAAGGATTTACGGTAGCGCGGAACTTGAAGGTGCGAGAAGGGTTCTATCGCGGCTAGGGCGGAGTCGCCCTGACCGGCTCAGTCGAGGCCGAGGCGGATTGACTACGGAACAAGGCGCGGCGACGCGACATGGCGGGTGCCATGGCAAGGAGCCGCAACGCTGTTCCGTGGGCAAGCCGTCCGGCATCGGCGAGTTGGTCAGGGAGAATCCGCTCTAGGGATGCTACCCCTGCTTCCGGTTTGAGGGCGATCTCTGCGCCGGCCATGGACAGGCCAAATCGGATGTGAAGTTGTCTCCTCCTTCCCATAGCCGGAAGGGTTATCCCCGCGGGCTTCGGCCACGCGGGGTTTTTTTGCCTGTTTTATTGCATTGCATCAAGCGGCCTGCATGAGCCGCGCAGCCGGATCAACGTTCAGATGATCTGCTGCAGCGCGGCCGAAATGTCCGCCGCCGATTCCGGCCGGACCACGCGCGCGACTTCGGCGCCATCGCGCAGGAAGATCAGCGTCGGCCACAGCTTGACGCGGTAGGAGCGCCCGAGCGGCCGCCCTGGGCCGTCCTCGATCTTCAGGTGGCGCAGATCGCTTTGATCGGCGAAGGCTTGGGCGATCAGCGCCTGCGCGCCTTTGCAATAGCCACACCAGTCGGTGCCGAATTCCAATACGGTGGCGCCGCGCAGCACGTCGACATCGGAGCGCGCCGGGGCTTCGGGGCTGTAGGGAGCGGGGGAAGTGGAAGAGTTCATGAGTTTCCTTTCCGGATCCAGGTCGGGGTCGGGTCTGGGCGCGCGGCGGGGCGGGAATGCGCTGCACGCAACGGCGCCAGCAGCGGCTTCAAGCCATTGTGATCGAGTTCCTGCATCAGGGTCAGCAAGCGCCCGATCTCTCCCGCCGGAAAACCTTCGCGCGCAAACCAGTTCAGGTAGTGGCTAGGCAGGTCGGCCAGCACACGGCCCGCGTATTTCCCGAAGGGCATCGTGCGCGTAACCAGCAATTCCAGATCGCGCGGGTCGGGCGTCATGAGATCAGCTTGCCTTCCTGCGCCAGAGCGAGGCGCGCCAGCGTCAGTGCGCCGTCGAAGGAACGGGCGGCGGCAATGAATCGTTTGTTGTGGCAGAACATCGCGTCCGGCACGCCGGTGACTTCGGCCAGTTGCGCGTCACGCAACCCGGCCCAGGAAGCCGGCAAGTCCATGCGCGCCTCGAAGTTTTCCGGGTTAGCCGGTACGGTGTTGAGCATGTAGCGGTCGTCGGCGATGCTGTAGCCGATCACCAGCAGCACCTGCGGCATTTCGTTGCGAACCACGCCGGACCAGGGGAGCGCGCCATTCTTCAGCAGCAGCACGCGGCCGTTCTCCAGCAATTCGCCCGCGCGCACCTGTTCCAGCGCACGCAGGCTGCCGACGCGGTAGCGCACCTG
>DATBUE010000490.1:0-9625 GCA_036516375.1 Noviherbaspirillum sp.
ACAGAGGTTACGTATTTTCAAGCTCCGCACCCCCACCTAGGAATACACAGTACGGACTTGCAAGTCCGTACCGTTCGGCAGGCGGACGACATGTCGTCCGAAACCCCTGCCTCACCCCCCTGCAAGGGGGCGGGAACCTGACGGTGGCAGATATTGAACGAAATGAAAATGAGCAAAGAATTCGGAAAAGTAGGCGTCCTTTACGGCGGTCGTTCCGCTGAGCGCGAAGTCTCGTTGATGTCCGGCAGCGGCGTGCTACAGGCGCTCAAGAGCAAGGGCATCGACGCGCATGGTTTCGACACCGGCGAGCGCAGCATCGCCGAGCTCGCCGCGCAGAAGTTCGACCACGTGTTCATCGCGCTGCATGGCCGTTACGGTGAGGACGGCACTTTGCAGGGCGTGCTGGAGCAGCTCGGCATTCCCTATACCGGCTCGGGTGTGATGGCCTCGGCCATCGGCATGGACAAGGTGATGAGCAAGCGCATCTGGCTCAACCACGGTTTGCCGACGCCGCGCTTCACCGTACTCGATGCGCTCGACACCTCCACCGAGCAATTGCGCGCCGTGCACGACGACCTCGGCCTGCCGCTGATGCTGAAGGCACCGCATGAAGGCTCGACCATCGGCATCGCCAAGGTGACCGATTACGCTGACATGCAATCCGGCTTTGCGCTGTGCGCGAAGTACGACGAAGTGGTGCTGGCCGAGGAATTCATCAGCGGGCGCGAACTGACGGTGCCGGTGCTGGGTCGCGGACGTAATGCGCGCGCACTGCCGATCGTGGAAATCCGCGCGCCGCAGGGCAACTACGACTACGAGCACAAATACTTCAGCGACGATACCCAGTACCTGTGCCCTGCGCCGCTGGACGACGAGCTGACCCTGCGCATCCAGTCGCTGGCCGTGCGCGCATTCAATGCGCTCGGTTGTGCCGGCTGGGCGCGTGTGGATTTCATGCTGCGCGCGGCCGACAACGAGCCGTTCCTGCTGGAGATCAATACCTCGCCCGGCATGACCGGGCATTCGCTGGTTCCGATGGCGGCCAAGGCCGCTGGTACCAGCTATGAAGACTTGTGCGTGGAAATTCTGGGCATGGCCGGCCTGGAACTGAAACCCGACAGCGCGTGGCGCGCGGAATAAGACACCCGGAACCAGGACATGTGGCACGACGTACGGATGCTCAACGCCGCCACCAACACGCTGCTCGGCGTGCTGGTGCTGATGCTGATTGCATCCGGCCTGTGGTGGGTGGCGCAGCGTCCCGTGTTCACGCTGCGTTCGATCCGGGTCGAAGCTGCGCAAGAGCAGGTTTTGCGGCATGTGAATGCCGCGACGATTCGCACCGGTGCCTTGCCGCGCGTGAAGGGCAATTTCTTCACCGCGGATCTCGGTGCGGTGCGCGACGCATTCGAGAGCGTGCCCTGGGTGCGCAAGGCTTCGGTGCGACGCGAGTGGCCGGATCAGTTGATCGTGACGATCGAGGAGCATCGCGCGCTCGGTGCCTGGGGCGAGGACGGGCGGCTGCTGTCGGAGCGCGGTGAAGTGTTCACGGCGAACCTCGCCGAAGCGGAGGAAGACGGTCCGTTACCGGTGTTCGGCGGGCCGGAGGGCAGTGCGGATGAAGTGGTGGCGCGCTTTCGCGAGCTGAAGGAATGGATGAAACCGGCCGGGCTGGTGCCGGAGTCGGTGGCGCTGTCGGCGCGCTACGGCTGGACCGTGAAGCTCGATAACGGCGTGGTGGTGGAACTGGGGCGGGAGCAGGATGGAAGCAAGTTGCGTGAGCGGGTTGCGCGGCTGGTAGGCATCTACCCGCAGCTCGCCCTGCACCTGCAGGACAGGATTGAAAGTGTGGACATGCGGTACATGAACGGACTGGCCTTGAAAGCACAAGGACTGACGTTCGCGGCCGAGGGAAAAAAACGGTAAGCGGATCAACATGACAAAAGACGCGAAGAACCTGATCGTCGGCCTCGACATCGGTACCTCCAAGGTGGTGGCCGTGGTGGCCGAGGTGCTGGGCAACGGCCGGCACGAAGTCATCGGGCTGGGCCAGCATGAATCGAAGGGATTGAAGAAAGGCGTGGTGGTCAACATCGAGGCCACGGTGGAGTCGATTCAGCGCGCACTGGAAGAAGCCGAGCTGATGGCCGACTGCAAGATCCGCAATGTCTATACCGGCATCGCCGGCAGCCATATCCGCAGCTTCAATTCCAGCGGCATGGTCGCGATCAAGGACAAGGAAGTCACGCCGGCCGATGTGGCGCGGGTGATCGAGACGGCCAAGGCAGTGAACATTCCCACCGATCAGCAATTGCTGCACACGGTGCCGCAGGAATTCATCGTCGACAACCAGGAAGACGTGCGCGAGCCGATCGGCATGAGCGGCATCCGGCTTGAAGTGAAGGTGCACATCGTCACCGGCGCGGTCTCGGCCGTGCAGAACATCGTCAAGTGCGTGCGTCGTTGCGGGCTGGAAGTGTCGGACCTGATCCTGCAGCCGATGGCGTCCGCTGATGCAGTGTTGACGCAGGACGAAAAAGAACTCGGCGTAGTGCTGGTCGACATCGGCGGCGGCACGACCGATGTGGCGATCTTCACCGAAGGTGCGATCCGCCATACGGCAGTGATTCCCATTGCGGGCGACCAGATCACCAATGACATCGCAATGGCTCTGCGCACGCCGACGGCGGAAGCGGAAGAAATCAAGCTGCGCTACGGCGTCGCCAAGCAGGTGCTGGCCGATCCGGCCGAGTCGCTGGAAGTGCCGGGCCTGGGGGATCGTGGTCCGCGCAGCTTGTCGCGCCAGGCGCTGGCAGCGGTGATCGAGCCGCGCGTGGAGGAATTGTTTGCGCTGGTGCACCAGGTGGTGCGCGAGTCCGGTTACGAGGAAGTGCTGTCCTCCGGCATCGTGCTCACAGGCGGTTCGTCCATCATGCCCGGCATGGTGGAACTGGCTGAAGACATCTTCCTCAAACCGGCTCGCCTCGGTGCGCCGGAGTACAGCGGCCAACTGGCCGATGTGGTGCGCAGTCCGCGCTACTCGACCGTGCTCGGCCTGTTGATGGAGGCGAAGAAGCAATATCTGCGCGGGCATCTGGTGACGCGCCAGGATGGATCGGTGCGGGCAGTGTGGCAGCGCATGAAAGAGTGGTTTTTCGGGACTTTTTAATTAACGCAAATTTTTGTTTTAACCACAGTTAGCAGTGGCTAGTCGCCGCACCTGGCAGCAACGTGCAGGGACTATCGACTGACAACTGTATCTTTGATAGGGGACTTACCATGGAAATCGACATGATCGATAACGCAAATCTCGGTACCGTGATCAAGGTCGTCGGTGTCGGTGGCGCTGGCGGCAACGCGGTCCAGCACATGATCAACAAGGGCGTATCCGGTGTGGAATTCATCGCCGCCAATACCGATGCTCAGGCGCTGGCGCAATCGAAGGCGCATAACGTCATCCAGATCGGCGAATCCGGCCTTGGCGCCGGCATGAAGCCGGACGTCGGCCGCGCGCTGGCGGAAGAATCGCGTGCACGCATCGAAGACGCATTGCGTGGCGCGCACATGGTCTTCATCGCAGCCGGCATGGGCGGTGGTACAGGCACCGGCGCCGCACCGATCGTCGCGGAGGTGGCGAAGGAACTCGGCGCGCTGACCGTGGCCGTCGTCTCTAAGCCCTTCTCGTACGAAGGCGCGAAGTGCATGGAAATCGCCGAGTCCGGACTGGAGGCGCTGTCGCAGCACGTGGACTCGCTGATCGTGATCCTCAACGAGAAGCTCGAAGAGATCTACGAAGACGACAGCATGATCGAGTGGATGCAACATGCCGACGACGTGCTCAACAACGCCGTCGCCGGTATCGCCGAGATCATCAACGTGCCGGGCCACATCAACGTCGACTTCAACGACGTCAAGACGATCATGGGCGAGCAGGGCAAGGCGATGATGGGTACCGCCACCGCTTCCGGCGTCGATCGCGCACGCATCGCGGCCGAGCAGGCTGTCGCGTCGCCGCTGCTGGATGGGATCGACCTGTCCGGCGCGCGCGGCGTGCTGGTCAATGTGACCGCCAGCCGCAGCCTGAAGGGCAAGGAGATCAAGGAAGTCATGGCTACCGTGCGTGCCTTCGCTGCTCCCGATGCTTCGATTGCGCAAGGTATCGCTTATGACGACACGATGGGCGACGACATCCGCGTGACCGTGGTTGCCACCGGCCTCGGCCGTGGCCGCAAGAACGTGCAACTGGTGCAGACGCCGATGCTGCGCACCGGTACCCACAACGAGCCGGTGATGGCCGATGCGCATCATGCGCATCACGCAGGCAACCAGGGCACAAGCTTCGGCGGCCTGAAGGCGCCGGCAGTGTGGCGTCGTGAATCGGCGTCGGAAACCGTGCGCGCGCTGGAGAAGAACGGCATGGAGACTTACGACATTCCTGCCTTCCTGCGCAAGCAGGCGGACTGACAGGGCAGGCCGGTCAGTCCTGCGAAGCTGCAGGACTTGCAATAAATCGGCATACTGCGGTCTCCGCGCCGCGCCCGCCCTCGTGGCTGGCGCGGCTTTTTTTTAACCGCAGAAATAGGACAAGAACACTATGACGATCAAGATCGGCGACCGCCTGCCCGACGCCACGCTGGCGGAATTCATCGAAGTCGAGACCGAGGGTTGCGCGCTCGGCCCGAACACGTTCAAGGTCAGCGACCTGGTCAAGGGCAAGAAGATCGCGATCTTCGGCCTGCCGGGCGCCTTCACCCCGACCTGCTCGGCTCAGCACGTGCCTGGCTACGTGCAGCACGCCGATGCCTTGAAGGCCAAGGGTGTCGATGAAATCTGGTGCGTGTCGGTCAACGACCCCTTCGTGATGGGCGCCTGGGGCCGCGACCAAAAGGCCACCGGCATCGTGCGCATGATGGGCGACGGCAGCGCCGAATTCACCAAGGCAGTGGACCTGGTACTGGATCTCTCCGCCAAGGGTTTCGGCGTGCGTTCGCAGCGCTATTCGATGCTGGTCGAGGATGGCGTGGTCAAGCAGTTGAACGTGGAAGCACCGGGCAAGTTCGAAGTCTCGAACGCGGAAACGCTGCTCAAGCAACTGGGCTGACGGTAGCGCGGGCAGTGATGCCCGCACATGCAACAGGACACGGCGCTTCGGCGCCGTTTTTCATGGCACGCCGAGATCTGCTCGACTGCGGCGTCACGTGCTTCTCCTGATTTCACCGATGCGCGAATCTGCCGTATCGTATCTGCCATTCCCTCAAGCCTTGCCGAGCTCACTTGACCCAGAACACTCATCCTGTCCTCCAGTGCGACCTGCTGGTTGTCGGCGGCGGCATTAACGGCGTCGGCATTGCGCGCGATGCGGCTGGCCGTGGCCTGTCGGTGGTGTTATGCGAGCAGGATGACCTGGCTGCGCACACATCCTCGGCATCGTCCAAACTGATCCACGGCGGATTGCGTTATCTCGAACACGGCGAGTTCGGCCTGGTGCGCAAGGCGCTGCGTGAACGCGAAGTGTTGCTGCGCTCCGCACCGCACATCATCCAGCCGCTGCGCTTCGTGCTGCCGCACAGCGCCGGTCAACGTCCGGCCTGGCTGATGCGCGCGGGCCTTTTCCTGTACGACCGCTTGGCGCGCCGCGAGATACTCCCGGGCTCGGACGGCATCGCGCTGCGCGCGCATCCGGCGGGGGCACCACTGAAGCCGGAGTTCACTCTAGGGTTCGAGTACTCCGACGGATGGGTTGACGATGCGCGCCTGGTTGTCTTGAATGCGCTCGACGCGGCGCAAAAGGGTGCACGCATTCTGGTGCGGACACGTTGCCTATCGGCGCGGCGAGAAGGGCAATACTGGCTGGCCGAATTGCAGGACGGGGAGGGCGCCGCGCTGCAGGTGCATGCACGCGCAATGGTGAATGCCGCAGGCCCGTGGGCTGCGCAGTTCCTGCAGAGGACGGGAGCGGGGGCCACACCCGCCCTGCGCCTGGTCAAGGGCAGCCACATCGTCGTGCGAGGTCTGTTCGACCATCGCTTCGCCTACATCTTTCAACACCCGGACCGGCGTATCGTGTTTGCGATCCCCTTCCAGCAGGATTTCACGCTGATCGGAACTACCGACGTTACCTATCAAGGCGACCCCGCCGCAGTTGCCATCGACGAGGATGAAATTGCCTATCTGTGCGAACTGGCCAATCGCTACTTCCGGCGGCCACTGACCGCTAGCGACGTCGTGTGGTCCTACTCGGGGGTGCGACCGCTGGTCGAGGATGAGGCCGACGATCCATCCGCAATCACGCGCGATTACCGGCTCGATCTCGATCGGCAAGGCCCGCCGCTGCTGTCCGTATTCGGCGGAAAGATCACCACCTACCGCAAGCTGGCCGAGGAGGCACTCGATCTGCTCGCGAAACCGCTCGGTTGCAACGCCGGCGGCTGGACGGCGGGGGCTGTGCTGCCCGGTGGCGATCTGGGTGCGGGCGGCGCTGTAGCAGGCCATGTCCATGTGGACAGGTTCGAGCATTTTCTGGACTGCGCGCGCATGCGCTATGCGCATCTGCCTGCGCCTTTGCTTGCACGCTGGGCGCGCAGCTACGGCACGCTGATCCATACGCTGCTTGCGGGACGCGACACGGAGCAGGACCTGGGCGAGCAGCTATTGCCCGGACTGTACGAAGCCGAGATTGATTATCTGGTCAGGCATGAGTGGGCCATGACCGCGCGCGACATCCTGTGGCGTCGCACCAAGCTCGGATTGCATCTGCCGCAAGACGCCGAGCAGAGATTGGACGCATGGCTGGGTATGCGGCAGACACCAGCTGCACATTGAGGAAAGGGCGGGCAATGGGAATTTTTATTCTTGCTCTTGACCAAGGCACGACCAGTTCGCGCGCAATCCTGTTCGACCGGAGCGGACAGGCGCGGCACATCGCCCAGCAAGAGTTTCGTCAGATATTCCCGCAGCCCGGCTGGGTAGAGCACGACCCGCAGGACATCTGGCAAAGCCAGCTCAGGGTCGCGCAACAGGTGCTGCGCGAAGCGGGCGTCGCTGCGTCGCAGATCGCCGCGCTGGGCATCACGAACCAGCGCGAAACCACGTTGCTATGGGACCGCGCAAGCGGCGAGCCGGTGTGCAATGCCATCGTCTGGCAGGACCGGCGCACGGCCAGCATGTGCGATGACCTGCGTGCGGCCGGACATGAAGCACTGATTCGCGCGCGGACCGGCCTCGTGCTCGATCCTTACTTTTCCGCCACCAAGCTCAAGTGGATGCTGGACCGGGTTCCTGGTACACGCGAACGCGCCCTGCGCGGCGAACTGGCGTTCGGCACGGTCGACTCCTGGCTGATCCACAAGCTGTGCGGCGCGCATCTCATCGATGCGAGCAATGCCTCGCGCACCCTGCTGTTCGACATTCACCGCGCCTGCTGGGACGAGGACCTGCTTGCCCTGTTCGACATCCCCGCAGCGCTGCTGCCGCAAGTCGTACCCAGCAGTGCTGTGGTTGGCCATACGACGGAGGGATTGTTTGGGCATCGGATTCCGGTCGCCGGCATCGCGGGCGATCAGCAGGCCGCGACCTTCGGCCAAGCCTGCCATCGGAGCGGGATGGCCAAGAACACGTATGGCACTGGCTGCTTCATGCTGCTCAATACCGGCACCCAAGCCAGGGTTTCCGAGAACGGTTTGCTCACCACCGTGGGCTGGCGTGTGAACGAGCGCATCGACTACATGTTCGAAGGCAGCGTGTTCGACGCCGGCTCCGCCGTGCAATGGCTGCGCGACGGTCTGGGCATCATCCGCAGTTCGGCAGATGTGGAAGCGTTGGCCTCGAGCGCGCCGGACACCGGTGGTGTATTCGTGGTGCCGGCGTTCTCTGGTCTCGGCGCCCCGCACTGGGATCCATATGCGCGTGGCACCATCCTCGGTCTTAGCCGCGGCACCACGGCGGCACACATCGCGCGCGCCACGCTAGCTGGCATTGCCTACCAAAGTGCAGAAGTATTGGATGCGATGCAGAAGGATGCACCCACTCCCTTGGCCGAATTGCGGGTCGACGGTGGGGCGGCGCGCAACGATCTCCTGATGCAATTCCAGGCCGACGTCCTTGGCGTGCCGGTCGTACGCCCCGAAGTGACCGAAACCACGGCGCTCGGCGCTGCCTTCCTGGCCGGGCTCGCGGCCGGTTTCTGGAGCGGGGCAGAGGAGATCGAACAGTTGTGGCGCGTGCAGCGGCGTTTCGAGCCAAGGATGTCCGACACAGAGCGCAGTGAGCGCATGGAGGGGTGGCGCCGGGCCGTCGCACGCGCACGCGGCTGGGTGACCTAGCTCTGCGTGGCGTCCGGCCGCGACCGTAATGACGAAGATAGACCGGGCAACGTGGTGCAACTCCAACATGGCTTACAGGCGCTCACAACTGTGCGCGAGGCAAGTTGCTATACTCGCCCGATGCTCAAGCAACGCACTGTCAACCAGGTCATCCGCACTATCGGTGTCGGACTGCACTCCGGGACCAAGGTCGAGTTGACCCTGCGCCCCGCCGCACCCGACACCGGCATCGTGTTTCGCCGGGTCGATCTCGACCCCGTCGTCGAATTGCCGGCCAGCGCGTTGGGCGTAGGGGATACACGCATGGCGTCAGTGCTGCAGAAGGATGGCGCACGGGTTTCCACGGTCGAGCATCTGATGTCTGCCTGCGCGGGCCTCGGCATCGACAATCTCTACGTCGACGTGACTGCCGAAGAGATTCCGATCATGGATGGTTCTGCCGCAACTTTCGTTTTCCTGTTGCAGCAAGCCGGGCTGCAGGAGCAGGGCGCAGCGAAGAAGTTCATCCGCGTCAAACGGCCGGTGGAAGTGCGCGAAGGCAGCGGCTCCAACGAAAAATGGGCGCGGCTGGAGCCTTACCACGGCTTCAAGCTGCGCTTCTTCATCGAATTCAACCATCCCGCCGTGGATAAGACCGGTCAGATTGCCGAAGTCGATTTCGAAGCCGAATCCTATGTGCAGGAAATCGCGCGTGCGCGCACCTTCGGCTTCATGCAGGATGTGGAAACGCTGCGCGGCATGGGACTGGCCCGCGGAGGGTCACTCGAAAATGCGATCGTGCTGGACGAGTACCGCGTGCTGAACCCGGATGGCCTGCGCTACGACAACGAGTTTGTGCGCCATAAGATCCTCGATGCGATCGGTGACTTGTATCTGGTCGGCCACCCCTTGCTCGCATCCTATGTGGCCCACAAATCCGGCCATGCGATGAACAACCAGTTGTTGCGCGCGCTGTTGGCGCAACCGGATGCCTACGAGCTGATCAGCTTCGATTCCGTTGCGGTAGCGCCGCGCACCTATGCTCTGCAAGCGGGACAGGAGTGGGCTCTCGCCTAAGGGCGATGGCGCGCGAGCAAGGCATGCAATGCAGCCCTCAACGCCTCGTTGCCGGCCGAACCGGCGAGGTTGCGGTCCAGCTCGGAAAAGGCTGCAGTGGCTTGCTCCGGCATCACCAGTTCCTTGCTCCTTCTTGGCTTTTCGGAAATCTTTCCGCCTTGCAGTTTCAAACGTATTGCACTAACCTGCCAGCCACGTTTTGCCAAGCCATCCTGCAGCTTGGGCAATTGTTGTTTCAACTTCGCCGC
>DATBUE010000491.1:0-3204 GCA_036516375.1 Noviherbaspirillum sp.
CGCTAGTCGCATTGCAGGTGCCGGCGGACGCTCCGCCGGCGGCGGCCGGGCTGTTCGATCGCCCGGCTTGCCTGCACACGCTGCATGCGGACATCATGCCGCGCCTGCGCAGCTATCCGCTACCGGGCATCTGGCTGGCAGAGGCGACTTCGCCGGAAGATGTGCTGGCGCTGATCGCCTTGTTGCATGAACACGGCTTGGCGCACAGTGCACAGATCTACGTGACGGCGGCCGATGCGCAGCATCTCGAAGCCTTGCGCGCAGCCTCGATCAGCACCGCGCGCTTTGCTGCTTGCGTCCAGGCGTACCGGGCGGCAGGCGGCGCGTGCGATCTGGGCAAGTTGGTATGGATGCGGGATGGCGCGGTGCAAGTGCGTCACGAAGTCGACATCGTCTGGGCCCAGCACAGCCTGGAGACCGATGCCTCGTTCAACGAATTCGATCTGGTGGTGTGCATGCGTGCGCTGATGCACTTTGCGCCCCAGCGGCGCGCGCGCATCCTGCGCCTGTTTGCCGAGAGCCTGCCGCTGCTGGGCATGCTGGCGCTGATGCCGACCTTGCCGGCTCCGCATCTGCCGGGTTTCAACGGAATCGTGCCTGCTGCCGGCTACTATCGGCGCGCGCTCTGATCCTTCAGTTCGACTACGAAGCCGAGCACGGTGGAAATCTCGTCGGCTGTGCGTACCAGATCCTGAATCCAGTCATCCTGCAGCCGGTCGGCCGGGGCCGAGATCGACAAGCCGGCGACCAGCTTGCCGCTGTCGTCGCGGATACCGGCGGCCATGCAGCGCACCCCCAGTTCCAGCTCTTCATTGTCGCGGGCGTAGCCGCGCGCGCGCACCAGGCTCAGTTCGCGTTCGAGCAATGTCAGATCGGTGATCGAATTCTTGTTGTGCCCGGCCAGCCCGGTGCGGGTGGCGTAGGCTCGCACCTGCTTCGGATCATCGACCGTGAGAAACAGCTTGCCGGTGGAGGTCAGGTGCAGCGGGGCTCGGCCGCCGATGGCGCGCACCACCTGCATGCCGGAGCGTTCGGAGAACGCGCGGTCGATGTAGACGATTTCGTCCCCTTGGCGCACCGAAAGATTGACGGTTTGTTGGGTACGGCGATGCAGGGCGCGCATGAAATCGAGCGAGGCTTCGCGGACGTTCAGGCGGCTTTTGACGATATTGCCCAGCTCCAGCAAACGCATGCCCAGGCGGTAGGAGCCGGCCTCGGCTCGGTCGACGAAGCGCTTGAGGACCAGGTCGTTCAGGATGCGGTGTGCGGTCGAGGGGTGCAGGCCGGTCAGATGCGACAAGTCCTTCAAGCTCACCGGGTCCGGGTGCTGAGCCAGGACATCGAGCAGTGAAACCATGCGTTCGATGACCTGGATCGAGGTCGAACTCTGTTCGGGGGGAACATCGTGTTTCATTGGCGCTTATGGTGCAATGCAATAGGCGAGGTTATATCACGTTGTGAAAAATGGAAAAAGCGCGCGGCACCTTCCTGCAAAAATCTTTGCCGTCCCTCGGCAATTAATTTCATCGCAGGGTCGCCCGGGGCGGGCGGCATAATGCCGTGATCCCACTGGAGGAGGAAATGATGCGCGTCGGACTTTTTGTGACTTGCCTGGTCGATGCCATGCGACCCGAGATCGGCTTTTCCGCGCTCACGCTCCTGGAAGCCGCCGGCTGCGAGGTGGTGGTGCCGGCGCAGCAAACCTGTTGCGGACAGCCGGCCTATAGTTCCGGCGAACGCACCATTGCGCGGGCGCTGGCCGAGAAGTTCGTCGAAGAATTCGAGCACTTCGATTACGTGGTCATTCCCTCCGGTTCCTGCGGCGGAAACGTCAAGGTCCATTACGCCGACCTGTTCTCCGGCGATCCGGTCTGGGAAGCGCGCATGCAACGCCTGGCGCCGCGCGTTTATGAATTGACTGACTTCCTGTGCAACGTCCTGCAGGTGGAGCAACTGCCCGCAGGCACGCGCCCGGCCCGCGTGACTTACCACGATTCCTGCTGCGGCTTGCGCGAACTCGGGGTGCAGGCCCAGCCGCGCGCCTTGCTCGGCAAGGCCGGTGTCGAAATCACCGAGATGACGGACAGCCGCCAGTGCTGCGGTTTCGGCGGCACATTTGCATTGAAGTACGGCGACATTTCCACGGCCATCGTTGACGAGAAGTGCGCCAACATCCAGGCCAGCGGGGCCGGCGCCGTGGTGCTGGGTGACCTCGGCTGCATGCTCAATATCGAAGGCCGGCTGCGGCGTACCGGCGATGACAAGACAAGGGTGCTGCACGTGGCCCAGGTGCTGGCAGGAGAGTGCTGATGCAGATTCAATCGATGCATTTCAAGGCGCGTGCGGGCCAGAAACTGGCGGACCAGCGCCTGCAGCAGAACCTGAAGAAACTTTCCACCAAGTTCGTCAGCGGCCGCGCCTCGGCGATCCTGGAGCTGGACGATTTCGAGGGCACGCGCGACGCGGCAATCGAGAAGCGCATGCGCGCAATCGAAAACCTCGACGTCTGGCTCGATACCTTCGAGCAGGAAGCCACGCGCCGCGGCGCCACCGTGCTGTATGCGGAAACGGCCGAGGCGGCTTCGCGCCTGGTGGTCGAGATCGCGCAGAAGCATGGCGTGAAGAAGGCGATCAAGTCGAAGTCGATGGTGTCCGAGGAAATGGCTTTGAACCGGGCGCTGGAAGCAGCCGGCGTGCAGGCGGTCGAGACCGACCTGGGCGAGTACATCCTGCAGATCAACAACAACGAGGCGCCGTCGCACATCATCGCGCCGGTGCTGCACAAGGACAAGGAAGAGATTTCCGACCTGTTCGCCCGCGTGCACAACAAGCCGCGCCTGACCGATATTCCACAGATGACGCGCGAGGCGCGCGAAATGCTGCGCCCGCATTTCCTGTCCGCGGACATGGGCATCACCGGCGGCAATTTCGTGATCGCGGAAACCGGCTCGGTCGCCATCGTTACCAACGAAGGCAACGAGGGCATGTGCACTACCCTGCCGCCGAAGGTGCATGTGGCGGTGACCGGCATCGAGAAGGTATTGCCGACGCTGGAGGATTTCGCGACCGTGATGCGGCTGCTGCCGCGCTCGGCGACCGGGCAGTCGATTTCAAACTATGTGTCGCTGCTGACCGGGCCGAAGCGGGAAGGCGATGTGGACGGCCCAGAGCATATGTATATCGTGCTGGTCGATGGCGGCCGCA
>DATBUE010000492.1:0-7671 GCA_036516375.1 Noviherbaspirillum sp.
AGCGGCGGGTTTTTCAGGATGGCGCGCGCCAGGGCGATGCGCTGCTTTTCCCCGCCGGACATCTTCACGCCGCGCTCGCCGACCGGCGTGTCGTATTTCTGCGGCAGCGAATCGATCAATTCGTGCACGTGCGCGGCGCGCGCGGCGGCAATGATCTGTTCTTCGCTTGCGCCTTCGCGCCCGTAGCCGATGTTGTAGCCGATGGTTTCGTTGAACAGCAGCGTTTCCTGCGGCACCACGCCGATCGCTTCGCGCAGGCTGCGCGCGCTGACGTTGCGGATGTCCTGGCCATCGATGCGGATGGCGCCGCTGCCGACATCGTAGAAGCGCAGCAACAGGCGGGCGAGCGTGGACTTGCCCGAGCCGCTGCCGCCGACCACGGCCACGCGGCCGCCGGGCGGGATGCGGAAGGACACGCCGTGCAGGATCTGCCGTTGCGGGTCGTAGCCGAAGCGCACGTCGTCGAACACGACTTCGCCGCGCGTGACTTTCAGCGCCGGCACGTTCGGCTTCTCCGCCACTTCGGGTTTCTCGCGCAGCAACTGGAACAGCTTCTCTGCATTGACCAGCGCATCCTTGGCTTCACGGTAGACGAATCCGAGCGCATTCAAGGGCAGGCAGATCTGGATGACATAGGCATTGATCAGCACGAGATCGCCGACGGTCATGTCGCGCGTCAGCACGCCGGCGCCGGCCAGCAGCATCACCGCCGCCACGCCGCCGGCAATGATGGCACTCTGGCCCACGTGCAACGTGAACAGGGCTTTCTGGTTGGATACGGCCGCATCGGTCCAGTGCTCCATGATTCCCGAGAAGCGCCGCGCTTCCTGATGCTCGTTGGTGAAGTACTTCACCGTGTCGTAATTCATCAGGCTGTCGGCCATCAGGCTCTTGGCGGTGGAGTCGAGCCTGTTCACGCGACGCTGGAAGATGGCGCGGCGCGCGGTGAAGACCAGCGTGAAGCCGCTGTAGACGAGGAAAGTGATGCCAAGAATCAGCGTGAACGCTACGCTGTAGCGCGAGGAAAGAATCGCTACCACCATGCCGATTTCCAGCAGCGTCGGCACGATGGTGAACAGGCCGACCGAGAGCAGGAAGGCGATGCCGCTGGTGCCGCGGTCTATGTCCGGCAGCAAGCCGCCGAGCCGGCGCGAGGAATGGAAGCGCGAGCTCAGTTCGTGCAGATGGGAAAACACCTTGGCCGCGTAGGTGGCCACCGTTTGCTGCGTCACGCGCGAGAAGGCGAGGTCGCGCAATTCATTGAACAGCGTGCTGGCAAAGCGCAGGATGGCGTAGCCGGCCAGCAGCACGATGGGTAGGGCCGCCACCTGTTCCGGGCGCGACAACTCGTCGACGATGCGCTTCAACACCAGCGGCACCGAGACCACTGCAATCTTGGCCAGGATCAGGAAGAACAGCGCGAGGAAAATGCGCGAGCGAAAGTGCGAGATCACGCCCCACAGGTCGCGCAGCACCTGGCGGTCGCTCGGGCCGTTGAGGTTGGCTTCATCCTTGCCGCCGCGACGGCGCTCATCACCCCGGCCGCCTTCATAAGCGCTGGTGTTGCCGCGTGCCACTGCCTGTCCTGTTTCTCGCATCGTCTTGCTTCCTTTCACCCCTGTTTCCCCTTGGCCTGTCCGGCCCGCCTGCGGTTCCCGATCTGCTCCTGTAATCCTTACCGATGCATGCAAACTTGCTTGCGCCGAAAGCCATGCTTGCTTGCATGGCGATGGTCGTCACTGCCCCTGCGCCAGTGGTACGGAACTTGCGAATCTCTACCGGCATGCCGCGCACGGAGCCGCTGCTTCTTTACCGGGTAGCACACTCCATTCCACGCGCTCCTGCCGGGAGCGTGCCGCGCGGAAAACAAGCGGGAGGAGAACGCATGGCAAGAGTCGAGCACGCGGTCGAAATCAACGCGACGCCGGAAGCGGTGTATGCGGCGTTGCTGCAATTCGATGCATACCCGAGCTTCGTGCAGGACTTGCGGCGCCTGCAGCGCACCGGCGAGCGCAGCCTGCAGGGGCAGGTCGGGCATGGCGAGGCTGCCCGCAGCTTCGACGCCGAAATCACCGAACAGATTCCCGCGAGCTTGCTGGCGTTGCGCATCGTGCACGGCCTGCATTACGAAATGCAGGCGCGATTACATGGGTTGTACGGACCCAGCGGGCCGGCACGTACACGCGTGGTGCTCACCGTGCAGAGCGCACCGCACGAACAGGTGCTGGCAGTGCATGGCGATGCCGAGAGTGCGCTGCGGGCTCGCATAGAGCACGACATGGCACGCCTGAAAACGCATCTGGAGACCGCCGCCCATCAGGCGGGCGCCGCGCATCCGCGCCATGTGACGGCACCGGTCACGAGCGCGGCGGCTGGCAGCGCCGCGCCGGGAGTAAAGCCTGCTGCACGCACAGAAGGTTCCGGCTTCGAACACGAGCGCCCGCTGCCCGGCAGCCGCGGTATCCACGACTGGTTGCGTCAGCCACCCAGCATGGCCGAACTGTGGGACTTCTGGCAGCAGCCATGGCGCACGATGCGCTCGGTCACGCGCGACGTCGGGCGCGTGGTCAACGGCGTACTGGGCAGTGGCCAGCGCAGCGAACGCGGCGCGCCGAACGCACCCGGTGCACGCACGGCCTGGTCGCCCGCGGTGGAAACCGCGCAGCGTGGACAACAGTTCGTCGTGTGCGCGGAAGTGCCTGGTGTGCGTTGCGAGGAGTTGCAGGTGGAGATCAAGCACGACCGCCTGACCATCGAAGGTGAGCGCCATCCCGAGCCGCAGCATGGAGCGGGCGAGGAGCGGCGCAGCGAGCGCAGCTACGGTCATTTCTATCGCGTGGTCGCGTTACCGCCGGGCGCACGCGCGGATGCGGCTTCGGCCGCGCTACACAACGGTGTGCTGGAAATTACCGTGCCACTGGAAGAAATTGCACAGCGTCCGCGCCGGCTCGAAGTGCGGCCGCGCTGAAGGGACGCTGTACATCCGTTTTTTTTCAATGAAAGGAAACCATGAATGCCGAACTGATCGGCTGGGCAAGTGCTGTCGTGCTGGTGCTGACGATCTCGCGCCAGGTCTATACCCAATACCGCACGCGCAGCATCGCCGGCGTGTCGAAGTGGCTGTTCATCGGCCAGCTCTCGGCCTCGATGGGCTTCACCGTCTATAGCTGGCTGCTGGATAACTGGGTGTTCGTCGTCGTGAATTTCTCGATGTTCCTGACCGCGGTCGTCGGGCAGTTCATCTACCTGCGCAACCGGCGCCTGGCGCAACGCCAGGGTGCTGGCGGCATGCAAGCGAGCGGGCAGGCACCTGATTTGTCGCGGGAACGCAGTTTGCATGGCCGGATGTAATGACACTGTGAGGTGCGATCATGGAACACGAGCGCAACAAGACGCCGAAGTACGTGAAGCGCCGTCGGGCATCGATGGCGGTGCTTGCCATCCTGCTCGCGGTGGCCGCCTGCGGGCGCCAGAACGAAAGTCCGCTGGCGCCAGACTCGCCGCCGCGGCCGAGCACGACGTTCGGCGTCGAACTCACGCATGCCCACTTCCACCTGCCGGCGCGGCCGGTGCCGCGCGGTCCGGGGATGCTGTAGCTGCCTGCGCCCCAGCGTTGGCATGGCGCTTGCCTCCTGCGCGATGATCGAGCGCGCCGCTCGCGCGCGCAGCACCTGTGTTCCGATCCATTCGTCTTCAGGCTGAAGCCGCCGGAAGCGGCTGCCGCGCGCTTTCCTCACCGTGTCCGACTTCGCGCCACGCGCGACGTGCAGGGGCGGGTTGGCAGCGCCGCACGGCCAGCATGGAGAGCAGCATGGATACACGAGCAGAAATCAAGACAAGGCAAAGGAATGCAGTGAACGTCCACCCGCCGTCCCTGGCAACGCCGCACGCGCAGCTGGAAGCGGCGCTCTGGGTGCCGGAGCAGGCGGTGGGCGTGGTGGTGCTGGCCGGCGAAGCCGGGCGACATCGCGCGCGACCCACCGTGCCGTGCCTGGGCGGGCACCTGAGCATGGTATTGCGCGAGGCGCGCCTGGCGACGCTGGTACTGGGTACCGAACCTGGCCGCGATGCGGCGCCGACGGCCGAGAGCGTGCGCGAGGCTTGCGACTGGTTGCAGGGGCATGACGCAACCGCAGGTTTGCCTTTGGGTTTGGCCGGCATCGGCGAAGGCGCCAGCGCCGCGCTACAGGCCGCGGCCGGCCTCGGGCGACGTCTTTGTGCGCTGGTTGCGCGCAGCGCCCGCTGGGAAGAACGCCAGGCAGCGGAAGGTGACGCTCCACTGGCCCGGATTACCGCGCCGACCTTGCTGCTTGCCGGCGGGCTGGATGCTTCAGGCGTCGCCGGCAGCAGAAGAATCTATGCAGCCCTGCGCTGTCCCAAGCGCTTCGAGATCCTGGTCGGCGCCACCCGCGCCTTCGATGAATGCGGCAGTGTCGAAGTCGTCGCGCGCCTGGTGCGCGGCTGGTTCGTGCAGCACGTGCACCGCTTAGCCTGAGCTGACCGGCTTTGGCCCCTCGAGGCGTGCGCCTGGCGCTTCCAGAACCAGGTCCGATTCGGCCGTGGCCACGCAGGGAAGAACGTAGCCTTCCTGTTTCTCCTCCAGGCTCAGGCCCGGCCATTCGATCAGATGTCTTGCCTTGCCCTTCGCGCGGCACATGCAGGTGCGGCAGGTGCCGTTGCGGCATGAGGCGGGCAGCAGGATGCCGGCGCGCCGTGCGGCTTCCATCAACGCCATCCCGCTTGCCGCTTCGAAGCTGAAGCCGGCCGGCGCGACCGTGATGCGCCAGGAGGTGCTCATGCGCCCATCACCGGCCTGTCAGCGCGGCCAGCGCAAGCGCCAGCGCCGCGACTGCTACGCCGACCGCGATCCAGCACATGCGCTGCATGCGCTGCGCCTGCGCCTCGGCCTGGGCGGCGGCCTGTTCCAGTGCGGCCACCGTGCTTTGCAACTGCGCCGCCAGTTCGCGGATATGGGCGTCGTTCTGCGCGGCGGCGGCCTGCAGTTCGGCGATCTGCGTGTACTGCTCGGGATCGCTGTCGCTCGGCCGGGTCTTGGAAAACATCGGCTTGGCTGCTTCGACGATGGTGCCGACATGGGGCAGGACGGCTTTGAGGGCGGGAAGTATCCAGGGGGACATGGTTGGCAGAGTGAAGGTGGGAATCAGGCAAGGATAGCAAGCACGCGCGCACGCGGTCTCCGCTCAGAAGCCGTAGCCGACGCTGAAGATCAGCGCAGTATCGGTCGGGCGCTTGCCTGCCGCCGGGCGGTGCTGGTAATCGATGTTCAACTGGGTGCTCACGGTCACGCCGTTGGCAATCGGCATGCGCAGGCCCAGCCGGGTGCGCAGCAGGGTGTCGCTGGTGTCGCGCAGGCTGGTGTCGAGGTCCATGTGCTGGAAATAGCTGAGCCGGCTGGCGAAGAATTTCTGGTCGTAGCGCAGGCCCAGGCTGAGCGTGGGGAAGGTGGCATCGGGCGTGGTCACGTGGTCTTCGCGCACATAGCTCAAGCCGGCCTGCGCAGCCAGGCGCGTGAGCTCCGATTCGTAGAACTCGCGCCCGAGGCCGGCACCGAGCGCGGAGCGCAGCTTCAGGCCGGCCACTTGGTCGCGCGCCAGCTCGGCATTGGCGAACAGGTAATCGCGCTCGTTCAGGAAGGCGTCGTACTGTGCACGCAGGCGGCGATTGGAGGTCGTGGTCAGGCCGGTCGAGCGCGCTTCGTTGGCTTCGAAGTCGACCGTGTAGCGATCGGCCGGGGAACGCGCTGTGACCTGGCCGTTCAGATTGAGTTGCTCGTCGCGCGAATTGCCCCGGTTGAAGGAGCCGCCCACATCCACGCGCCCGGCGACCTTGTAGGAAGGATCGATGACCGGCGGATTGAGAGCTGCGATCTGGTTGCGCGCGACGACTTGCGCGGCGCTGCCTTCGCGCTCGATGCGCAATTGCCCGTTTTCATCGAGCGCGATGCGGCCTTTGGCGCGGCTGCCGTCGGAGAGGCGCACGCGCACCTCGTCATCGGAGCTCACCGTAAGCACATGTTTCCAGGGAATCTTTACTTCGCCGAACAGCGGTGAGTCCAGGGTCAGCACCTCGCCGGACAGGCGCAACTGCTGGCCGCTGACGCGGTCGCCGTTGGCAAGCGTGACGGTGGCCGCATGCGCGTGGCAAGCGAACAGGAAAGCGGTCAGGAAGAAGAGGCGGGGGGCGAGGCGGGAATAGCGGGAAAGCAGAACGGAAACAGGCATGCGGGGAGGGGCTCCTGGATGAAAACAGGGAGGGCAGAGGTTAGCACGCAGGGCAAGCATCTGCATGGTGCGGGAAGGACAAGCGATTTTTGGCGAGAATGGCGTCTTTGCACACAACCAGGAGACCCTCGATGAAGCTGGAAACCCTCGCCGTTCACGCCGGCTACGCGCCCGATCCCACCACCAAGGCGGCCGCCGTTCCGATCTACCAGACCGTAGCTTATGCCTTCGACAATGCGCAGCATGGCGCCGACCTGTTCGACCTGAAGGTGCCAGGCAACATCTACACGCGCATCATGAACCCGACCCAGGACGTGCTGGAAAAGCGCGTGGCTGCGCTCGAAGGCGGCATCGGCGCGCTGGCCGTGGCCTCCGGCATGGCTGCGGTGCTGTATTCGCTGCAGACCATCTGCGAAGCCGGCGACAACATCGTCTCTTCCAGCACGCTGTATGGCGGCACCTACAACCTGTTTGCGCACACGCTGCCGCAGATGGGCATCGAAGTGCGCTTTGCCGACCCGTCGAAGCCGGACAGCTTCGCCGCGCATTTCGATGCGCGCACCAAAGCGGTGTTCTGCGAATCGATCGGCAACCCGCTGGGCAACGTGACCGATATCTCCGCGCTGGCCGACATCGCGCATGCCCACGGCGTGCCGCTGATCGTCGACAACACTGTGCCCAGCCCCTATCTGTGCCGCCCCTTCGAGCATGGCGCCGACATCGTCGTGCATGCGCTGACCAAGTACATGGGCGGGCATGGCAACAGCCTGGGTGGCGCGATTGTCGACAGCGGCAAGTTCCCCTGGGCCGAGCACAAGGAACGCTTCAAGCGCTTGAACGAGCCGGATGTGTCCTACCACGGCGTGGTCTATACCGAAGCGCTCGGTGCGGCGGCCTACATCGCGCGTGCGCGCGTCGTTCCGCTGCGTAACATGGGCGCGGCGATCGCACCGATGAATGCCTTCCTGCTGCTGC
Source organism: Noviherbaspirillum sp. (assembly GCA_036516375.1). Taxonomy (GTDB): domain Bacteria; phylum Pseudomonadota; class Gammaproteobacteria; order Burkholderiales; family Burkholderiaceae_D; genus Noviherbaspirillum. Next base: position 7,218 of record DATBUE010000492.1, read on the forward strand.
AAGGCATCGAAACCCTGGCCCTGCGCATGGACCGCATCTGCGAGAACTCACTGGCCATCGCGCGCTACCTGAAGGCGCACCCGAAGGTCGAATGGGTCAACTATGCAGGGCTGGAAGATCACCCGGACCACGCGCTGGTGCAGAAGTACATGGGCGGGCGCGCCTCCGGCATTCTTTCCTTCGGAGTCAAGAATGCGGACAAGTCCGATGCGCGCGCGGCCGGTGCGCGCGTGCTCGATGCGCTGCAATTGTTCACGCGCCTGGTCAACATCGGCGACGCCAAGTCGCTGGCCACGCATCCGGCATCCACCACCCATCGCCAGTTGAACCCGGAAGAATTGGCCAAGGCCGGGGTGTCGGAAGAAATGTTGCGGCTGTCGGTAGGCATCGAGCATGTCGACGACCTGATCGCAGACCTGGACCGCGCACTGGCAGCGGTGTAAGGGAGGCAAGG
>DATBUE010000493.1:0-2262 GCA_036516375.1 Noviherbaspirillum sp.
GGTCGGGTTCGTCCATCGTGATGTTTTCGAAGCGGCGATTCACGCCGGCCGGGAACGAGATCACGTCGCACGGGCCCAGTTCGAAGGCTTCGACCTTGCCGTCGACTTCCCACTCGCACTTCCAGCGCCCGGTGATCGGCATGAAGGTTTCGTTGGTGTCGTGGTTGTGCATCATCGGGCCCTTGCCCGGATAGCATTCGCAAAAACCCAGGTTGAAACCTTCGTTGATCTTGATTGCGGCGTTCTCCGCGGCGCGCGCGCCTACCGGCGACACCTTGGTCGGATCGCCCTCGGGAGGCTGGAAGCCGATCACGTTGTACAGCTTGCGCTCGGCGCTCGGGTAGCGGCTGTCGGGCAAGCCGCCATCGAAGCCCTTCACTTCGGAAAACAGCGCCACGCGCTTGCGCATTTCCTCGCGCGTCACACGGATGGTGGGAATGGATTTGGTCATGCAGGTCGTCTCCTGGAAGCGTTTTTGATAGCGCAATCCGCGGGGGCATTGCGCGCGCAGTGCAGTGCTCTGCAGCAGCAGCGGGCGCCTCGCCGCGGCAACAGGAACACATTGAAAAATCGAGCATCGCCGCATGTGGAATGGCTCCGACACGTGTGCGATCGTGGTGTTATCCTAGTTCGCCCCCCACCCCGCAGCAATTCGCTGCCGCGATAGCTGCTATCGGTTTTTCATGGTTGCACCGCAACACCGGATTTACCGCCCTCCACCATGCAATTACGCGACATCGATCTGAACCTGCTGGTTGCCTTCACGGTGCTGGTGGCCGAAGCGCACGTCTCGCGCGCGGCCCAGCGCCTGGGCATCAGCCAATCCTCCACCAGCCTCGCACTGGCCAAGCTGCGCGTGATGTTCAAGGACCCGATCCTGGTCAAGGCCGGCAATGCGATGGCACCGACCGAACGCGCGCTGCGACTGCTGCCGCAAGTCGAAGCGCTGCTGCACGAGGTCGAAGCGCTGGTACAGGACAGCGCGCCTTTCGATCCGGCCAAATCCAAGGACCGGATCACGATGATCATCACCGACTACATCGACTTCGTCGTGATGCCGCGCCTGATGACCGAGCTGGCGCGCCAGGCGCCGGACATCTCGCTGAAGCTGGTGGGACCGAATCCGATGCGCATCGGCGAAGTGATGAGCAACGGCCAGGTCGATGTATCGATCACCTACTTCCCGGTGCCGCCGGAGAACGTGCGCGTGCGGCCCTTGTTCTCGGACCGCATGGTGGCGATGGCGCGCAACGAGCATCCGCTGTTTCGCGAGACGCTGACGCTGGAAAAGTTCTGCGCCTACGGTCATGTGGCGATCGAGCCGGGCGAGGGGGCGACGATGTACAACGCCCTGGTCGACAATGCGCTGCGCGACACCGGCCTCGCGCGCCGTATCGTGCTGTCGAAGCCGACCTTCCTTGGCGTGCCCTTCGTGGTGGCGCAAACCGACCTGATCGCGATTCTTCCCGAACGCGTCGCGCGCCAGTTCACCACGCTGGCGCCGATCCGCCTGTTCGAACCGCCGATGCAGATGGAACCCTTCAACGTGGTGCTGATGTGGCATGACCGCACGCACCACAGCCCCTTGCATCAATGGTTCCGCGGCACGCTCGCGGACATCTGCCAGAACCTCGGCCCGGTCGCTCCGCGCACCGACAGTCCCGCACTCGCCTGAGTCTGGCTTGAGTCTGGCTTAAGGCTGTATCGGACATGCCTTCGCGCTTTGCACTGCTGATTTTTTAATCAGCAATCGTGCTCACCGATTTGCCGCTGCCTTGCTGTAAAAACTGCACGCCGCGCCGGCAAGAAAATGCGCGCATGGCTCGATTCTTCCTCGCTGACAACCCTTCCTTGCGCAGGGACAAAGGCGCATGCAAGGCGTCGAACTCGTGGGCTGCAATGCGTCTGAGCCTATGTGTGCGGAACTCGCACTCCATAACGGAAAGAGCATGTATCCCGATAAAGCGAATGCGCCTCTGGCGTGCAACGCAAGGGGGTTGGCGCCGGACAAAATCGCGAATGGCTTGCGCTGCGACCTGCATCTGCAGTCCATTCCCGATTTTGCCGGCGTGGAACTGGAGCAGCGCTATGCCAGCCTCTACGCCTCCCTGCCGCAATTGGAGATCGAGGGCGACCCGCGTGGCGTGAATACCTGGGTCGCACGACGCGGCGAGCAGATCGAAGAATTGTGGCTGTACCGGGTCGAGCGTGACGAGGTGCGCGTGCTCAACGAAGCAATCCCGGTCACGAGCGAGGCGGTGG
>DATBUE010000494.1:0-5750 GCA_036516375.1 Noviherbaspirillum sp.
GAGCAGTGCAGGAGCACCTGCGGCTGCTGACACGCTTCGAAAGGGAGCTGAAAAGGGAGTTGGAGGATGCGCGGCGTCGGCCGGCATAGGTTGGAACGAACTGCAGGCGCGCGATCCGACGCCCGTCCGCAAAGACGTCAGTGCAGCCTCACTCTTCGCCGCCATTCGGCCGCACCGCGTACTGCCCGGTCTTCTCGTCGCGATTCATCACCAGCATGCCGCGCTTTTGCGCATCCTCGATCAGTTCCTTGAACGAGCGATAACCAAAGGCCGATTCGGTGAAGCCGGGGCGGCGCCGCTTCATCGTCTGCTTGACCATTGAGCCCCAGATCTTTTCATCCTCGCCGCGCTCGGCGATCAGGGCTTCGACCGTCTCCAGAGCAAACTCCAGCGCTTCCTGGCGCTTGTCGTCGTCGTTCTTGGGAGGCGCAGCCTTCGGCGCGGCGGTCGCAGTCTCGCTGGCGCTCTTCTTCGCGGCCGGCTTGCGCTCTGTTCTGCGCTTCTGCTTCTGCACGAGATCATCGTAGAAGATGAATTCGTCGCAGTTGGCGGCCAGCAGGTCGGAAGTGGAATCGCGCACGCCGATGCCGATCACGTGCTTGTTGTTCTCGCGCAGCTTGGAGACCAGCGGCGAAAAGTCGGAATCGCCGCTGATGATGACGAAGCAATCGACATGCGACTTGGTGTAGCACAGGTCGAGCGCGTCGACGACCATGCGGATGTCGGCCGAGTTCTTGCCGGATTGGCGCACATGCGGGATCTCGATCAGCTCGAACGAGGCTTCGTGCATCTGAGCCTTGAATTCCTTGTAGCGCTCCCAGTCGCAATACGCCTTCTTGACCACGATGCTGCCCTTCAACAACAGGCGCTCCAATACTGGGCGTATATCGAAGCTGGCGTACTTGGCGTCGCGTACACCGAGCGCGATGTTCTCGAAGTCGCAGAACAGGGCCATGCTGGTGATGTCGTATTGGGCGGGCATTAGCGGCATCCTTTGCGGGGCGGCGCACAGCACGCCGCCGGATTGAAGACGCTGCAGTGTACAGGAAGGGCTACGGCGCTTTCGCAAGCCCTAATCAAGGGCGAGTTTCCTTCAAGGCGAACGCCGCTGGCATGGGGCGAAGCCCCGCTGGCGTCTCGCCATTGCTCTCCGCTTCACGCCTGGGTCTTGTGACCGGCCGCATGAAACGGACAGCCCATCCTGAATACCTTTTTCTGGTGCACGAACCTCCGGAAGAAGCCCCTCTTGCGTGACACGACACTGAAATGATGCCGGTCCAGTTCTTCCTGCGTCGCCCGTCCGCAACTTGCGGTGATTTCTTCACGCCGGAATGGAATGACGTGCAGCAAGGGCTCGCCGGCGTAAATCGTGAAATCGCATTCCTTCAGGACCGAGAAGATGAAATTGCAGGTGGAGAAACGGTCGTAGTCCGCGAGACCCGGGTAGACGTGAATCTTGTCCAGGAAAGCGGAATGCATGAGTGCGGGCACGACATAGGCGGACCACCCTTCTTCCAGGAAGATCCCCCAGGGCAAGGGCAGCTTTTCAACCGAATGCACAACGCCCTCCTGAATCGGCGCATTGCCGGTCACCATGTTGTAGTCGAACTTCACCGGCGACAGCTTCTGCACCTCTGCCTCATCCATTTTCATCATGTTCGCCAACCCCAGCGGCTCCACCAGCACTTCCTCGGGCGTGGCGCGGATGCGGATGTCGCAATGGGCAGGAATCAGGAAACCAGCCTGCACAAAGTCCCATATGCCAGGACAACTGGCCACGGGCGTGTGGCCGGATTGCAGCTGCGTTTTGATCCATTGCGGCCGCATGTCCAGACTCTTGGCTTCCTTGACGGCGGTGACAGGACTGACCGAAAAATTGCCGACGACGGAGGCGAAGCGTATGGCCGGCCGCGGGGCACGCGGCCGGCCCAGGCCCACATGTTCAAGCAGGGTTTTCAAGCTCACGGTGGCATTCCTTTCTCTGTAGTCTAGGCCGTGGCGCACTGCCTGCCCTACAAATCGACATACGCGCGACGGAACTGCACAGCCCTGCTGCACGGCAGCGTGTGCGGGCTCCTCACACATGAATGTTGAAAACCACAGAATTGTTCCGCAGCTAAAGCGGGCAGGCGATATTTTTGTGTGATTTCACCTGGATCGACAGGAAACGGAGCGGGGATGGCCGTTTTTTATCCTAGGGGGAGCGGGTGGGTTGACGCACTCTCAGTGGACTCTCAACCCTGCTCACCCTCGTGACCAGTCCGCTGGCTGCCTTTATGCGAGCGCGCCGAGCGCAATGTTCTCAAAGCCGCAGAGCAAGGCCCTGCTGGTGATATGGCATGCGGCGGCCATGTGCTTCCTTTCATGTCGACCGGCGCCGCATTGGAAACGGCGCGCTTCAGGCGGTGCGGCGCCGATGCACGCGCACCCCGCTGTACCAGAATCCAATCCCGGCCAGCACGAACACCAGTTGCCCGCACGCCAGCAGCCACACTTCATCGGCCAGCAGCGGCGCGATCGCCCCGGCCACCACCGCGCCCAGCAGCGTTTGCAGGAAGGACTGGCAAGACGCGACGGTGCCGCGAATCTTCGGGAACAAATCCAGCACCAGCAAGGTGACTGCGGGTGCGACGACGGACATGCCGAAGCTGTAGAGGAACAGCGGGGCCACCGACCACGGCAGGGCCGGCGGCAGGAAGGCGTGGTACAGCGTGTTGAACACGGTGGCGCCCAGCAAACAGGCAAAGCCGATCTTCACCTGACGCGACACGGCGATCTTGCCGGCCAGCCGGTTGGCAGTGAAGGCGCCACTGAAGATGCCGAGCACGGAAGGCACGAACAGCCAGCCGAACTGGCTGGGACCGAGGCCGAGGTGGCGGGTGATGAAGACCGGCGCGGCGGCGATGTACAAAAACAGGCCGGAGAAATTGACGGCGATGACGCCGGCTTTCAACAGGAACACCGGCGAGCCGAGCACGGCCTTGTAGCTGGCGAACAGTTCGCGCGCATTGAACGGACGCCGCTTTTCCGGCGGCAGGGTTTCCGGCAGGCGGCGCCAGCACAACCACAGCAGCAGCGAGGTATAGGCGAACAGGAACAGGAAGATCGCGCGCCAGTTGAACCATTCGACGATGAAGCCGCCCATGATCGGCGCCAGCGCTGGCGCCACCGAGAAGATCATCGTCACCAGCGAGAGCAGGCGCGCGGCTTCGGCGCCGGTGTAGAGGTCGCGCGCAATCGCGCGTCCGATCACCACCCCGGCCCCGGCCGAAATGCCCTGCAGCACACGGAACGCCCATAGGTATTCGATGCTGTGCGCGGCAGCGCAACCCAGCGAGGCGATGGCGAACACCGCCAGCGAGCCGAGGATCAGGTTGCGCCGGCCCAGCGAATCCGATAGCGCGCCATGCCACAGGATCATCACCGCGAACGACAGCATGTAAATCGACAGTGTCTGCTGCACCTGCACCAGGCTGGTGTCGAGCGTGGCGGCGATGTTGGGAAAAGCGGGGAGATAGGTGTCGACCGCGAACGGACCGAGCATGGCCAGTGCGGCCAGCATCAGCGCCAGCAGGTTGGCGCCGGGAACGGGAATGGCAGGACGCGGTTCGGGAGAGGGGTTCAAGACGATAGATTCGACTAGGGGAAAAGGCGGCGCCCGGCGATGACCGGGCGCCTTACCTTAATTGGACTGCGTCGGGTTCGACTGCGCCGGTGGCACCGCGGTTTCCTGCAAGCCGCCGCCGAGGGCGCGATACAGGTCCACCGCATTGGTCAGGCGCGCCAGCCTGGCTTGCACCAGGGACTGTTCAGCCTGGAACTGTTCCCGCTGCGCATCGAGCAGGTCGAGCGAGCTGGCAATGCCGCTCTGGTAGCGCTGCTCGGCCAGGCTCAGGCGCTGCGATTGCGCTTCCAGCACGGCGCGCTGGGCATCGATCTGCTCTTCCAGCGCCGTGCGCGCGACCAGCGCATCGGCCACTTCTCGGAAGGCCGACTGGATCGTGCGCTCGTACTCGGCCACCGCAATGTTCTTGCGCACCTGGGCCACGTCGAGGTTGGCGCGGTTGCGCCCCGCGTCGAAGATCGGCAGCACCAGTTGCGGCACGAAGGACCAGGTGCGCGAACCATCCTCGAACAGGCCGGACAACTCGCCGCTGGCGGTGCCGACGCTGCCGGTGAGCGAGATGCGCGGGAAGAAGGCCGCGCGCGCGGCACCGATGTTGGCGTTCGATGCCTTCAGGCGTTGCTCAGCGGCGCGAATGTCGGGCCGGCGCACGAGCAGATCCGACGGCAAGCCGGCTGGAATGTCGGTGACGATATCGAAGCGCGACAGCGGCTGGGCTTCTGGCAAGCCGGTCAGCGGCTGGCCGACCAGCAGCGTCAGTGCATTCACGGTCTGGGCATGCTGGCGCGCAAGCGCAGCGGCTGACACGCGCGCGCTGTGGAACAGGGTTTCGTTCTGGCGCAGGTCCAGCGCGGAAGTGGCGCCCGCTTCGAAGCGCTGGCGCGCCAGCTTCAAGCCTTCTTCACGCGACTGCAGGGTGCGCCGGGCCAGCACCAGTTGCTCGGCCAGCGCGCGCTCGGCGAGGTAAGCATTGGCGACTTCGGCCACCAGCGCGATGTGGGCGGCACGGCGGGCTTCCTCGGTAGCCAGGTATTGCGCCAGCGCCGCATCGTTCAGGCTGCGCACGCGGCCGAAGAAATCCAGTTCGAAGGCAGTCAGCGAAAGGCCAACCTGGTAGCTGCTCCCGACCGCGGAGCGGCCGGTGGGCGAGAGATCGGCCGGAGTGCGCGAGCGCGAACCGGACGCGCCGACGCCGACATTCGGCAGCAGGTCGGCCGACTGGATGCGGTATTGCGCGCGTGCTTCCTCGATGCGCAGCGCGGCGATGCGCAGGTCGCGATTGTGTTCGAGGGCGGCCGCGATCAGGGCTTGCAGGCGCTGCTCGGGGAAGAACTCGCGCCAGGGGGCGGGGGCCGTGGCTTCGGTCAGGGCTTCTGTGGCGACCGGGTAGGTGTGGGCTATCGGGGCCGCAGGGCGTTCATAGGTCGGCGCGAGCGAACAGCCGGCCAGCAAGGCGGCCAAAAGCAAAGCTGCCACCGACTTGTCGCTCACGCGCAGGCGGGAGCCCAGTGGAACGTCATCGCTGCGGGGCAGTCCGTTGCTGGGTTCCCGCCTACGCGGGAACGACACTGAGTTTGTGCGCGAAATTCGCGTCATACGCTTTCCTCCGAAGGATCGGTCTTGACCTGCGCGGCATACATGCGGCGCTGGCGCTCGCTGCCCTTGAACAGGCCGCGTATTGCAACGAAGAACACCGGCACGAAGAACACGCCGAGCACGGTGGCCGCGATCATGCCGCTCATGACGCCAGTGCCGATGGCACGCTGGCTGGCGGAGCCGGCGCCGCTGGCGGTCACCAGCGGCACCACGCCGAGGATGAAGGCCAGCGAGGTCATGATGATCGGACGAAAACGCAGCTTGGCCGCTTCGATGGTGGCTTCGACCAGGCCCTTGCCTTGGGCTTGCAAGTCCTTCGCGAACTCGACGATCAGGATCGCGTTCTTGGCCGACAGGCCGATGATCGTGATCAGGCCGACCTTGAAGTACACGTCGTTGGGCAAGCCGCGCATGAACACGCCGAGCACCGCACCGAGCACGCCCAGCGGCACCACCAGCATCACGGCCAGCGGGATGGAGGTGCTTTCATACAGCGCGGCCAACACCAGGAACACGGCCAGCAGCGACA
>DATBUE010000495.1:0-2051 GCA_036516375.1 Noviherbaspirillum sp.
GGAGTGCCGAGGTCGGCTAACGCGGGAGTCGTGTGCATGAAGACCGATTTCATTTGGATAGGCGCAAGAGTGTTTCAACCTGAGTGGAGGCAGGATTGACCCGGGTTCCATCGGATTTCCTTTCTTTTGCGAGCCGCAATACCGCAATTGCAGTGCACGCCTTGCTTTTTCGATCCCCGGGTACTGCTGAATCTGCGCTGCGCGGTAGTTCTGCGGCCGCATTCTGGCGCGGCGTGCTGGCGCTGATCCTTGCTTGCGTTTGCACTGCAGCCAGCGCCGCAATGGGCGTCGCGGAGCTTCGCGGTAGCGAAGGCGATGGCCCGACCACCGTGTTCTATCCAACCAAGGCGGCGGCGAGCCCTGTCACCCGCGGGGCTTTCACGCTCGAACTCGCGGCCAACGCCGAACCGGTAGCGGGCAACCGGCGCCTCGTCATCATTTCCCCCGGTTCCGGTGGTTCCCCCTGGACTTACACCGATCTGGCACGCGCACTGGTCGACGCCGGCTTCGTGGTCGGCATGCCTGAGCACCGGGGCGACAACCATCGCGACAGCAGCCAAGCGGGGCCGCAGAGCTGGAAGCGACGCCCGGCGGAAGTCTCGAGCGCCATCGACACCATCGCCCGCGACCCGCGCTTTGCGGCTGTGATCGACTTCGGCAAGGTCGGTATGTACGGCATGTCCGCGGGCGGGCACACGGCACTGACGCTGGCCGGTAGCCGCTGGTCGCCGCGTGCGATCAAGCGTCATTGCGATGCGCATATTGCCGAGGATTTTCATTCCTGCGTGGGCTTGGCCACGCGGCTAAGGGGCAATTTCACGGACGGTATCAAACAGACGGTCGCGCTGTGGATCATCGCCGGACGTGTCAGAGACGCAAGCTGGTATGGTCATCACGATCCGCGCATTGCTGCCGTGGTCGCCGGTGTGCCGTATGCCGCCGATTTCGACATGGATTCCCTGGCACGCCCGCGCGTGCCGCTGGCGCTGGTCACGGCCGGACAGGACAAATGGCTGGTGCCGCGCTTTCACAGCGAGCGCGTGCGCGCGGCCTGCCATGGCTGCCCGGTGCTGGCACACATGGAGCAGGGCGGTCACGGCGCGCTGCTGTCGCCGTTTCCACCGAATGTCTCCGGCTTGCTGGCCGAGCTGCTGGCGGATGCGCCCGGTTTCGATCGCAAGCAGCTGCCCGAGGTCGACCGCCGCATTGCCGCCTTCTTCCGACGCCATCTGCTGTCCGAAGAGGGGAATATGGTGCCAGCAGGGCCGCCGATAGAGGTGCAGTCAGGAGCGAGCACACGTTGAGGCACTAAGTACCCCCGCAAAACAAATTGTGGATGTATGCGGCTTTGGCCGGCGCGCTGCTGCGTTGCCCACCTCTTGCAGTGCCCGCACTGCGGCGAGCCGGGCGCCTTGCATCGCATCCGCCCCAAGCCCCACCCATCTCACAATTTATTTTGCGGGGGTACTTATGTCACGCGTCCGGTTGTCATGGTCAGCGGCACAGTCTTATGCTTGCGTCCTTACCCGGAAACGTCCAGCAACACGGAGAACCATCTTGCCTACCCGACGCCGCTTCACCACCTGCGCCCTCACCCTGGCCTCGGCCGCCGCATTCCCTGCCCTCCATGTTGGCGCCGCCGACACCGAGCCGAGCACGGCTTCCAATAAGGAAGAATTCTTCCGCAAGCGCATGCGCGAAATCGAAAGCGTCGCCCAAGGCCGCCTCGGCGTGCAGATGCTCGATACCGGCAGCGGACGTGCCTATGGTTACCGCGCCGACGAACGCTTCCTGATGCTCAGCAGCTTCAAGCTGCTGGCCAGCGCGCTGGTCTTGCAACGCGCAGATGCGGACCTGGATACGCTGGAGCGGCGCATCCGCTATCGCAAGGAAGACCTGGTGACCTGGTCGCCGGTGACCGAGAAGCACGTCGACGGAGAAGGTTTGAGCTTGGCACAGTTGTGCGAGGCCACCATTACCACTAGCGACAACACGGCAGCCAACCTGATCCTGGCGAGCTACGGCGGGCCACCGGCCTTTACCGCCTTCGT
>DATBUE010000496.1:0-2438 GCA_036516375.1 Noviherbaspirillum sp.
AATGGCTGAAACAGCGCCCCGAGATTGCCGCCGTCCTGCATCCGGCGCTGGAAGACTGTCCGGGGCACGCCATCTGGAAGCGGGATTTTTCAGGCGCCGCCGGTCTGTTCTCGGTGTTGCTCGACCCGCGCTACAGCGAAGCGCAGATCGATGGCTTCATCGAAAGCCTGAAGCTGTTCGGAATCGGTTTCAGTTGGGGCGGCACCCACAGCCTGTGTGTGCCTTACCGTGTGCGCACCATGCGCAAGGACTGGAAGCAGGAAGGACAGTTGGTGCGCTTCAACATCGGGCTGGAAGACCCGCAGGACTTGATCGCCGATCTGGAGCAGGCTCTCAGCCTGCTCGCTCGCGCCAGCGCCTGATTTTCCTCACACCGGCATCGGCTTGTTGTCGTTCAGGTCGATCAGCCCTTTCAGCAGGCGATAGGCTTTCCAGAGCCAGGCTGCAATCCAGATCAGCCACGCCAGCGGGATGCCGATGAAGGTGAGGAACAGGATGCCGCCCACCGTCATCCACACCAGATACCACCAGAAGGAACGGATCTGCCAGCCATGGTGGCTGTGCACGAAGGTACCGGCCGCATCCGGACGGCGCAGATAGTTGATGATCAACGGGATGAAGGAAAACAGGCCCAGCGAGAACACGAAGCTGATGCCGTGCGCGATGTACAGCCACCACGCCAGGTTCTTCGCGGATTGCGTGCGCGGGTCGAAGATCAGTTCCTGGGTCATCATGCGAAGAGGTTGAGGATTCCGTCCAAGCCTACAAAATTGAGCGCCACGTCGGCTTGTGCTCGCACAACTGGCTTGGCCCGGAAGGCGACCGAAAGTCCGGCAATGCCCATCATCTTGAGGTCGTTCGCACCGTCGCCCATGACGATGGCCTGCCTGGTGGAAATTCCCAGTTCGCCGCACACCCGCTCCACCGTGGCCTTTTTCTCATCTGCATCCACGATGCCTCCGACCACGCGCCCGGTCAGTTTGCCGTCGACGATTTCCAGCACGTTCGAGTGGGCGTAGTCGAGGCCGAGACTCGTCTTGATCCGGTCCGTGAAGAAGGTGAAGCCGCCGGACACCAGCAGCGTTTTCAATCCGGCTTGCTTGACCGTCGCCAGCATCGCTTCGGCACCCGGCGAGAGGCGCACCCGCTGGTCGTAGACCTGCTGCAAAGCAGATGCATCCAGCCCCTTGAGCAAGGCCACGCGGCGAGTCAGGCTTTCCCTGAATTCGATTTCGCCGCGCATCGCCGCTTCCGTGATCTCGGCCACTTGCGGCTTCAGGCCACACATGTCGGCGATCTCGTCGATGCATTCGATCGTGATCAGCGTCGAATCCATGTCCATGGCGACCAGCTTGAAATCACTCAGCTTGCGGCCCGCTTCGACGAAAGTGCAATCGAGCTGCAGGCGCAGGCATTCGGCCTCGGTTTCCTTCTTCAGTTCGTCCGTGTACTGCACGTCTTCGCAGCGGAAAACGTGCTCGCCTATCGTGCTGATACGTTGCGCATTGACGATGGCGGCGATGCGCTCGATGGCTGCGCGGTCGGTACTCAAGCCTTGGAGAATCAGGTTCATCTGGAATGGTGGAAAAGGGAAATGGGGCGTAGGCAGGTTTCGGTGCGGGGCGCGTTTTCAAGCTACCAGGGAACGGATGGTCGCCTTGAGCTGGGCTGCACGCGCAGCGAGGTCCGGCATGTTGGCCGTGATGCGCAGCTTGTCCTGGCCGTTGAGCTTGATGTTGCGGTTCTTCTGCACCAGTTCGATGATGCGCATCGGATCGATGGGCGGGTTCGGCTGGAACTGGAGCACGGCGGATTCCGCATGCGCATCGATCTTGACGATGCCAACCGGCGTGGCCGCAATGCGCAGCCGGTGCGTTTCGACCATAGCCTTCGCCGGCTCCGGCATCTTGCCGAAGCGGTCGATCAATTCTTCCTGCAGGTCGTCGATCTGCTGCGCGTTCTTGCAGTTGGCAAAACGCTTGTAGAGCGACAGCCGCTCGTGCACGTCGTGGCAGTAATCCTGCGGCAGCAGTGCCGGCACATGCAGGTTGATTTCGGTGGTGGTCGCCAGCGGCGCCGCCAGGTCCGGCTCCTTGCCGTTCTTCAGCGCGCGCACCGCTTCGTTGAGCATGTCCGAATACAACTGGAAACCGATCTCCAGCATTTCGCCAGACTGGTTCTCGCCCAGCACTTCGCCGGCACCACGGATCTCCAGGTCGTGCATGGCCAGGTAGAAGCCGCTGCCCAGTTCCTCCATTTGCTGGATCGCTTCCAGCCGGCGCTGCGCCTGCTTGGTCAATCCCTGCACGTCGTGCACCAGCAGATAGGCATAGGCTTGGTGGTGCGAGCGTCCGACGCGGCCGCGCAACTGGTGCAATTGCGCCAGGCCGAACTTGTCGGCGCGGTGCATGATGATCGTGTTCGCGGTGGGTACGTCG
>DATBUE010000497.1:0-3795 GCA_036516375.1 Noviherbaspirillum sp.
GCCCAGCTCGGAAATCACGGCGCCATCCACGCGCACCCAACCACGTGCAATCCATTCGTCAGCTTCGCGACGCGAGCAAAGCCCGAGTTCGGACATGCGTTTGGAAAGGCGAACCAATTCATTCATTTTCTTTTTCCTATACGCGCAGCACGTCCAGCAGATCGGTCTCGAGCTGGATTTGGCGGCGCGGGCTGCTGAGTGCGGCACCGTCGACGAGGAACACGTCTTCCACGCGTTCGCCCAGCGTCATGATCTTGGCGGTATGCAGGTTCACGCGGTACTTGGCAAGTACCGCGGCAATCGAGTACAGCAAGCCGTTGCGGTCGCTGGCGGAAACCGAGAGCAGGTAATACTGGCCGCGTTCATCCGGTCGCAGATCGACTTCCGGCGTTATCGGGAAGGTGCGCGACAGGCGCGACAGCCTTCCCACCGATGGCGGTGGAAGCGGCGTTTCGGCCGCGAGCCAGGTCGTCAGCTCGTGCTCGATCAGATTGATGATGTCGCGGTAGCTGTTGGCGAACACCGGATCGCTGATCAGGAAGGTGTCGAGCGCGTAGCCGTTGCGGGTGGTGTGAATCTTGGCGTCGAGGATGCTGAAGTTCTTGCGGTCGAAATAGCCGCAGATGCGGGCGAACAAATCGGGCTGGTCGCGCACGTAGACGACGACTTGCAAGCCTTCGCCGATGGGCGCAAGCCGGCACTTGACCACTGGACGTGCACTGTCAGTCTTGTTGTGCAGTGCGCGTGTTTGCCAGGCGATGTCGCCGGCGTCGTGCCGCAGGAAATAGGCCATGTCGAGCTGCTGCCACAAGGCCTGGTGCGCGTCCGCCGGTAAACCGTACAGGCGCAGCGTCTTCAGGGCTTCCTGCTGGCGACCCTTGAGTTCGTGCTCCGAATTCGGATCGTCGCCGCCAAGCACGCGCAAACTCATGTGATACAGGTCTTCCAGCAGCTTGCCCTTCCAGGCATTCCACACTTTCGGGCTGGTGCCGCGGATGTCTGCCACGGTCAGCAGGTAAAGCGCGGTAAGGCGCCGCTCGTTGCCCACCGTCGCCGCAAAATTGCGGATCACGTCCGGGTCCGACAGGTCCTGTTTTTGTGCGACCTGCGACATGCTCAAGTGGTGCTCGACCAGGAACACGACCAGATCGGTCTGTTCCTTTGACAATCCATGATCGACACAGAATCTGCGGGCATCTGCCATGCCCAGCTGCGAGTGGTCGCCGCCGCGGCCCTTGGCGATATCGTGGAACAGGGCTGCGATGTAGAGCAGCCACGGATCTTCGAAGTTGGCGATCAACTGGCTGCAGAACGGGTACTCGTGCGCGTGTTCCGTCATCGTGAAGCGGCGCACGTTGCGCACCACCATCAGGATGTGCTGGTCCACGGTGTAGACATGGAACAGGTCGTGCTGCATCTGGCCGATGATGCGGCGAAAATTGGGCAGGTAGCGGCCGAGCACGCTGGTCTGGTTCATGCCACGCAAGGCATGCGTAATGCCCTGCGGGGCCTTGATGATCTGCAGGAACAGCGCCCGGTTGTGCGGATCGCGCCGGAAGGCGCTGTCTATCCTTAACCGGGCATGCCAGAGCGCACGCAGTGTGCGTGCCGTCATTCCCTTGAGGTGCTGATGCTGTGCAATCAGCAGGAAGACTTCAAGCATGGCCGAGGGCGTGTGCTCGAAGGTATCGTCGGCTGCGATATCGACCAAGCCATTGATCTGGTTGAAGCGCTCGTTGAGCGGTTGGGGCAAGGCCGGATTCGGAAACAGTTGTGCTTCGATGTTTTGCAGCAGGATGGTATTGAGCTGGGTGACGGCTTTCGCGGCCCAGTAATAGCGCTGCATCAGGTACTCGCTGGCGCGCCGCGTTTCGGTCGTCTTGAAGCCGAAACTTTCAGCAAGCGGCGTCTGCACGTCGAACACCAGCCTGTCCTCGCGCCGACCGGCATGGATGTGCAGGCGAATGCGGATGTCCTTGAAGGCACGTTCCTTCTGCGTCAACTGGCGCGCTTCGGTCGACGTGATCAGCCCGCGCACGGCCAGCTTGCGCCAGGAATCGCCCAAGCCGGCCGCCTTGGCTACCCACAGGATCACCTGCAAGTCGCGCAATCCCCCCGGACTTTCCTTGCAGTTCGGCTCCAGGCTGTAGGGCGTGTCTTCGTACTTCGCATGTCGCTGGCGCAACTCCAGCGTTTTTGCGCGGAAGAAAGCCTGGGGATTCATCGCGCCTTGGCAGCGCTCGCGCAGGCTGCGGAACAGGCGTCGGTTGCCCGTAACCAGTCTTGCTTCCAGGAGTGCCGTTTGTACCGTGATGTCGGCCGCCGCTTCGTCTAGGCATTCGTCAACGGTACGAATGCTGTGCCCGATCTGCAGGCCGACATCCCAGAACAACTGCACCAGTTTTTCAAGCTTCGGACGCAACGCATCATCCGGCGCGCGGTCGAGCAGGATCAGGACATCGACATCGGAATGGGGAAACAACTCTCCGCGGCCGTAACCGCCGACGGCCACCAAGGCTGCATGCGAGGGCATTGCGAGTTCGCGCCAAGCCTCAAGGAGCGCCAAGTCAACGGTCCGGCGCAAGGCGGCAAGGAGCTTTTCGGGGCGCGCGTCCACCCGGAAAGCTTCGATTGCCGCGTCGCGTCCGGCCTTGACTTGTTCCTTGAGCCTCGCGGCAAGCGTGGCCATCTGCTCAAACGTGGGCGGGCTGGTTGTTAAGTTGGCCGATGAAAGCCGGAGGTGCCGGCATGCCCGGCGAGACCGTGAGGACCTCGTACCCGGTTTCAGTGACGAGCACCGTATGTTCCCATTGTGCGGAGAGGCTGCGATCCTTGGTCTTGATCGTCCAGCCGTCGCCCATCTCGCGGATCTCGCGACGCCCGGCGTTGATCATCGGCTCCACCGTGAAAATCATCCCGGCCTGCAGGCGTTCGAGCGTGCCGGGACGACCGTAGTGCAGGACCTGCGGTTCTTCGTGGAAGACCTTGCCGATGCCGTGGCCGCAGAATTCGCGCACCACGCTGTAGCCGGCCTTTTCGGCATGCTGCTGGATCACGAATCCGATGTCGCCCAAGTAGGTGCCGGGCTTGATCTTGGCTATGCCGAGCCACATGCACTCGTAGGTAATGTCGGTCAGTCGCCGCGCCAGGATCGACGGCTCCCCGACGAAGAACATGCGGCTGGTATCGCCGTGATAGCCGTCCTTGATGACGGTGATGTCGATATTGATTACATCGCCGTTCTTGAGCGCCTTGTCGCCCGGGATGCCGTGGCAGATGACGTCATTGACGGACGTGCAGATCGACTTGGGGTAGGGGGTGTAGCCCGGCGGACAGTAGTTCAGCGGCGCCGGAATCGTGCCCTGTACATTCGTCATGTAATCGTGGCAGAGTCGGTCGAGCTCGCCGGTGGTGACACCGGGCTTGACATGCGGCGCGATGAAGTCGAGTACTTCGGCGGCCAGTCGTCCGGCGATCCGCATGCCCTTGATGTCCTCTTCGGACTTGATCGTGATTCCCATTGGAGCCCTATATCGGCGTCATGACGCAGCTAGTAATTGAAGAAAGAATTATATTCGAGCGCTGCGGGAGCTGTTGATACTGAGGGTGAGTGGCTTGAACGGCCAAAAGGTTCTGGAGTAGAATCTCGGGTTAGCTTGAAACGGTTTCAAGTTAATTTTTAGTCAATCGCGAATCCGGTCGCCAAAGGGTGCTCCTCACGGAGTGACTGGCCGGCTTCAAGACCTAACCCTGGAGAAATTCATGTCCGTTACCATGCGCGAAATGCTGGAAGCC
>DATBUE010000498.1:0-4809 GCA_036516375.1 Noviherbaspirillum sp.
AAAGGTCTTTACCTGTGCCCCGTTTTATTTTGACGCGCGGTTTTTCCACCATCCTGCGATTCATCGCAATCAATCGAACCCATCGCCGCGAGCATATAGTTGCATGAATTCACTTGATCACATCGTCGCCCAGGCCCAGACCGATTTTGCGGCGGCCGAAGACGCGGTCGCACTTGAAAACGCCAAGGCCCGGTATCTCGGCAAGACCGGCCAGATTACCGAGCAGATGAAAGGGCTGGGCAAGCTCGCGCCTGAAGAGCGCAAGAGCCAAGGCGCGGTGATCAATGCAGCCAAGGAACGCATCGAACAGGCGCTGGGTGCGCGACGCGATGCGCTAGCCGATGCGCAGATGCAGGCGCGGCTCAATGCGGAAGCCATCGATGTCACCTTGCCGGGGCGCGGACGTTCGGTCGGCGGCATTCATCCGGTGATGCGTACTTGGGAGCGTGTGGAGCAGATTTTTGGCTCGATTGGTTTCGACGTGGCTGACGGCCCCGAAATCGAAACCGATTGGACTAATTTCACCGCCCTGAACAGCCCGGAAAACCATCCGGCACGTTCGATGCAGGACACTTTCTACATCGATGGCAAGGACAGCGAGGGCAAGCCTCTTCTGCTGCGTACTCACACCAGCCCCATGCAGGTGCGCTATGCGCGACAGAACCATCCGCCGATCAAGGTCATCGCGCCCGGACGGACCTATCGCGTCGACAGCGACGCGACGCACTCACCGATGTTCCACCAGGTCGAGGGACTGTGGATCGACGAGCACATCAGCTTTGCCGATCTGAAAGGTGTTTACCTGAATTTCGTGAAGGCTTTTTTCGAGACCGACGATCTCGACGTGCGCTTCCGCCCATCCTACTTTCCGTTTACCGAGCCTTCTGCGGAAATCGATATCGCCTTCGGCAGCGGACCGCTGAAAGGGCGTTGGTTGGAAGTGTCCGGTTCGGGCCAGGTACATCCGACTGTCCTGCGCAACATGGGCCTGGATCCGGAGCGCTACATCGGTTTTGCGTTCGGCTCGGGGCTCGAACGGCTGACTATGCTGCGCTATGGGATCAATGACCTGCGTCTGTTCTATGAAGGCGACTTGCGCTTCCTTAGGCAGTTCAACTAGTCATTTGCATTGCTGCCGTTGCATTGCTGCCGTTCTACGGCCGCATCGTTGACGATTCGATTGTGCCCAAACCGGGCAGGCTCCCAGCCGGCAGGTGCCACTGGCACCACTCCACACAAATACCAATCCGTTCTCGCGATGAACGGTGATTTGAATACCGAAGGTTGACCATGCAATTCTCCGAGAACTGGCTACGCACTCTGGTGGATCCGACCATGACGTCGGACGAACTGTCGCACTTGCTGACGATGTCAGGACTGGAGGTGGAAGAAGTCGAACCGGTGGCGCCGCCGTTTTCCCATGTCGTGGTGGCGAAGGTGGTCGAGGTTGCCAAGCATCCGAACGCGGACAGGCTCAACGTGTGCCAGGTCGATGCCGGCACCGGCACCTTGCTCAACATCGTCTGCGGTGCGCCCAACGTGCGCGCCGGGTTGAAGGTGCCGTGTGCGCTCGCTGGCGCCAAGCTGCCGCCGGGCGATGACGGCAAGCCCTTCGAAATCAAGGTTGGCAAGCTGCGCGGCGTGGAGTCGCAGGGCATGCTGTGTTCCGCGCGCGAGCTGAAGCTGGCGGACGATCATGGTGGCTTGCTGGAACTGCCGGATGATGCACCCATTGGCCAGAATTTCCGCGACTACTATCAGCTGAACGATCTGAAGTTCACGATCAAGCTGACTCCGAACAAGGCCGATTGCCTGTCCGTGCTTGGTGTGGCGCGCGAAGTGTCGGCGCTGACCGGCACGCCGCTGAAGCAACCGGCTTTCCGCCCCGTGGCGCCGAACAGCAGCGATATGCTGCCGGTGAAAATCAATGCGCCCGATCTGTGCGGCCGCTTCTCCGGGCGCGTCATCCGCGGGTTGAATGCAAAGGCGCCGACGCCGGACTGGATGAAGCGGCGACTGGAACGCAGCGGGCAGCGCCCGATCTCGGCCTTGGTCGATATTTCGAATTACGTGATGCTGGAACTCGGTCGCCCAAGCCATGTATTCGACCTGGACAAGATCCACGGCGGTCTGGATGTGCGCTGGGGCCGCAAGGGCGAGTCCCTGAAGCTCTTGAATGGCAATACTGTGGAGCTTGATGACTGGGTTGGTGTGATTGCGGATGAAAGTCAGGTCGAATCCCTGGCCGGCATCATGGGTGGCGACTCGACTGCGGTTACGCTCGAGACCACCGATATCTATCTAGAAGCCGCGTTCTGGTGGCCGCAGGCGATCCAGGGCCGCGCGCGCCGCTACAACTTCTCGACCGATGCCGCGCACCGCTTCGAGCGGGGCGTCGATTACGCCACCACCGTCGAGCACCTGGAACGCATCACCGCGCTGATCGTGGAGATCTGCGGCGGCGAGGCGACGAAGGTGGGGCCGGTCGACGACCACCCGGTTAATCTGCCGGTGCGCCAACCGGTTGTCGTACGCACTGCCCGCGCAGCCAAGGTGATCGGGGTGCCGGTTTCCGACGAGCAAATCGCCGATATCTTTACCCGTCTCGGGCTGTCCTTCGAGCGCGGCGATGGCAGTTTCAAGGTCACACCGCCGTCCTACCGCTTCGATATCGAAATCGAGGAAGACCTGATCGAGGAGATCGCGCGCGTCTACGGGTTTGAGAACATTCCGGCGTTGCCGCCGGTGGCAGCTAACGCGATGCGTATCGCGCCCGAGAATCGCCGCTCGCTGTTTGCGGTGCGTCACCTGCTGGCTGACCTCGATTACCAGGAGGTGGTGAATTTCAGCTTCGTCGATGCGTCGTGGGAAGCCGATTTCGCCGGCAATGCCGAGCCGATCCGCCTGCTCAATCCGATTGCCAGCCAGATGAGCGTGATGCGTTCTTCGCTGGTCGGCAGCCTGGTTGCCAATGTGCGCTACAACCTCAACCGCAAGCTTGCGCGCGTGCGCGTGTTCGAGATCGGCGCCGTGTTTTTGCGCGATGCGCAGGCAGTGGACGGGCCGCTGCAGGTTGCCGGATACGCGCAACCGAAGCGGGTCGGTGGCATTGCCTACGGGCCTGTAGCCGAAGAGCAGTGGGGAATGGCGACACGCAATGTCGATTTCTTCGACGTCAAGGCGGATGTCGAAGCCATGTTCGCACCGCGCCGCGTCGTGTTCGCCAAGACCGAGCATGCCGCCTTGCATCCAGGACGCTGCGCGCGCGTCGAGCTGGATGGGCGCGTGGTCGGCTTCCTGGGCGAATTGCACCCGCGTTGGCAGCAGAAGTACGACCTGCCGCTGGCACCGGTCGTGTTCGAGCTCGATGCCGCGGCCTTGTGCGAGCGCGACGTGCCGTCCTACCGCGAAATTTCCAAGTTTCCGGCCGTTTCGCGCGACCTGGCTCTGGTGCTCAAGCAAGCCGTTCCGGCCCAGGCATTGATCGATACCTTCGATGCCGCGCGGACTGGAAACCCTGCCTGTGCTATTCTCCAAGCCGTTGTTTTATTTGATGAATATCGCGGCAAGGGCTTGGCTGCAGACGAGAAAAGCCTTGCGTTCCGATTCACCTTGCAAGATACTCACGCGACCCTGCAGGACGAGAAAGTCGACGCTGCCATGGCTGCATTTGTTGCAGCAGCCGAGCAGGAGCATGGTGCCCGTTTGCGCGGCTAGCATGCTCAGGGAAGGGCAGGACAACTATGATGAACGACGTGAATTCAGCCGAATTTCAATCCGTCCTGGCCGCCGACTTGAGCCGTGCAGTACAGGAATCGAAAGCGCGTACCCAGGCTGAAAAGAACCTCCCCACGCTGACCAAGGCCGAGCTGGCCGAATTGCTGTTCGAGCAGGTCGGTCTGAACAAGCGCGAAGCCAAGGACATGGTCGAAACCTTTTTCGACGAAATCCGCAAGGCCCTCGAGCGCGGGGAATCGGTCAAGCTGTCCGGTTTCGGCAATTTCCAGTTGCGCGACAAGCCGCAGCGTCCCGGTCGCAATCCCAAGACGGGCGAAGAGATCCCGATCACCGCGCGCCGTGTCGTGACCTTCCATGCCAGCCAGAAGTTGAAGAGCATGGTGGAGTCCACGTCGCATACCTCGATGACCCCAGTCGCCTGAATCAAGCATGAATGATCGCTCCAGTAAGGCGGAGTCTGTCGTTCTGCCGCCGATTCCCGCCAAGCGTTATTTCACGATCGGCGAAGTCAGCGAGCTGTGCGGCGTCAAGCCGCATGTGCTGCGTTACTGGGAACAGGAATTCACGCAACTGAAGCCGGTCAAGCGGCGCGGCAACCGGCGCTACTACCAGCATCACGAAGTCCTGCTGATCCGTCGCATTCGCGAGCTGTTGTATGAACAGGGCTTCACGATCAGTGGCGCGCGCAACCGGCTCGACAGCAGGGCTGCACCGCTCGACGAACCGCCGGCGACCGCAAGCACCGGCGTTGTCGTGACCGATGCCGGCACTCTCGATCTGCGCAATGAGTTGAAGCAGATTCTTGCGCTGCTCAAGCCCTCTGCCTGAGACGCAGTTTTTCGATCCCGACCGCATTACCTCGCCCCTGAGCGCTCCTCCAGGGGCGATTTTCTTTTGTGCTTACATCCCGCTCGGGAAGGTCTCCGGCGCAAATTCATGCAGCTCCGGCATGGTCGCGTCGCGATCCAGTGGCGTCACTGCGTGGGTGGTGTCCACGTGCAGCACGCCGTCGAACTGGTGCGCAAGGTCGGCTTCGAAATAGTGGCTCAGCCGTTCGTTGTCCGGCAGGTA
>DATBUE010000499.1:0-11385 GCA_036516375.1 Noviherbaspirillum sp.
AGCCCTGGTGGCCGCAGCCGGCATCGCGCTGGTGCTGCTGCAAGACAGCCGCAATCGCGCCAAGGAAGCGGATCAGCGTCGTCTCGAGGCGGAAGAGCAGCGACTGCTCGCGCTCGCGAAGGAAGAGGAAGCCCAGCGCGCCAACGACCAGAACCAGGCGGCGATTCTGCGGCTGATGAACGAACTGCAGGAAGTGGCGGACGGCGACTTGACTGTGCAGGCAACGGTGTCGGAAGACATCACCGGTGCCATTGCCGACTCGGTCAACTATACGGTGGAAGAGCTGCGTGGGCTGGTAGGCCGCGTGACCAAGACTGCAGAACAGGTGACCGCGGCGTCGACGCAGGCGCAATCCATCTCGGATGAGTTGCTGCGTGCATCGGAGCAGCAATCGCGCGAAATTCAGGAAACCGGCCAGGCCGTGCTGGAAATGGCCGCCCAGATTACCGATGTGTCGAAATCGGCCAACGAATCGGCTGAAGTGGCGCGTCAGTCGGTGTCGGCGGCGGAGCAGGGTGCTCGTGCGGTGGAAGACGCCATCAAGGGCATGAATGAAATCCGCGAGCAGATCCAGGAAACCTCGAAGCGCATCAAGCGCCTGGGCGAATCTTCGCAGGAGATCGGCGAAATCACCGAGCTGATTTCCGACATTACCGAACAGACCAACGTGCTGGCGTTGAACGCTGCGATCCAGGCCGCTTCCGCTGGCGAGGCGGGACGTGGCTTCTCGGTGGTGGCCGAGGAAGTGCAGCGCCTGGCAGAACGTTCGGGCGAAGCAACCAAGCAGATCGGTGCGTTGGTGCGCACGATTCAGACCGATACACACGACGCCGTGGCCGCTATGGAAAAGTCGACCCAAGGCGTGGTCGAAGGAGCCAAGCTTTCCGATGCAGCGGGTGCGGCATTGTCTGAAATCCGCAGTGTGTCGAATCGACTTGCCGACCTGATTCAGAGCATTTCCGCAGCAACCGAACAGCAGGCCACCTCGGCCAACGGCGTGGCGCAAAACATCCAGAACATCCTGAACGTCACCGAGCAGACCGCGCACGGAACGCAGCAGACCGCCCACTCCATTCGCGAGCTGGCGATGCTGGCCGAAGAGTTGAAGAATTCGGTATCCCGATTCAAGGTTAGCGCCTGACTCTGCCGTTTTTCCTGCCGTTCCCCGGCCGATAGTGATGTCGATGGCGCGCGCATGGCGCGCGCTGTCCTTTGATCCCGCGAGGCAGTCATGACCCCACCTCTTTCTCCCACGCCGCAGGACGGCCGAGAGCAACTCGACACCGGGCCTTTGTCCTGGGTGATGGGTGAAATCCGCGAAGCGCTGAACCGTTCCAAGCAAGCGGTGCGCGAAGCGCTCGAGCAGGACACGGAAGCACGCGCCACCTCGCTGCGTCATGCCAAGAGTTACCTGCACCAAGCGCACGGCGCATTGCAGATCGTCGATGTCGATGGCATCGCCCTGATCACGGAAACCGTCGAAGACTTGTTCGATCGTATCGATGCAGGCCAGCTTGCACTGAGCACTGCCGTCGCCGACGCCATCGGCACCGGCTATCAAGCCTTGGTGGAATACCTCGAAGAGCTTTTGTCCGGAGTGCCGCATCAGCCGGTCCGCTTGTTTCCCTATTACCGCGCCTTGCTGGAAGCGCGTGGAGCCGAACGCATTCATCCGGCCGACTTGTTCTTCCCGAATTTGGCGATGCGCCCGCAGTTTGCTTCAGTTCCGGCGTCTGTAGCTATCGAACCCGGGCGCTACATCGCGCTGCGCCAGCGCTACGAACGAGCACTGCTGCCATTTCTCAAGAGCAGTGACAAGGCGGTGGAAGCGCAGAATGCTGCAATCATGCGCGATCTCATTGCCGAGATAGAAGGCATGCAGGCCAATTCCCAGACGCGCGCCTTCTGGTGGGTCATGCACGGACTTGCCGAGGCGGTGGCGGATGGGGCGATTGCGAACGAGATCTATGTCAAGCAGCTATTCGCGCGCATCAATCTGCAGATTCGTCGCCTCTGCATGGGCTCGGCCAGCATCGCCGAGCGCTTGCTGCGCGATGCTCTGTTCTTTATTGCTGGTGTGGCCGAACCGAATGCGCGCTGTCGCCAGATCCGGGACGTGTACGAACTCGATGGCCTGGTTCCCACGAACTATGACCGTAAGCGCTACGGGCAGGTCAACGTCGATGCCCTGGTTGCGGCCAAGGAGCGGCTTGCCCAAGCCAAGAGCCTGTGGAACCGGTTAGCTGGTGGGGATGCGGCAAACGCGGAGTCCTTCGAGCATGAAATGCGGGCGCTGGCCGACGCTGGCTCGCGACTGAATGCGGCACCGCTGTCGAAACTCCTCAAGGAGTTGAAAGGGATCGCCCGTCATGCGGCCCACTCCCGCCCTGGGGACATGTTGGGCATGGAAATGGCCACCAGTTTGCTGTTCGTCGAGAACGCGCTGCAGCAGATCGCGCATCTGCCGGAGAACTTTGCCGAGCGCGCCGACAGCCTGACCGCACGTCTGCTCGCGATCATGGCAGGCGAGACTCCGCCACAGGCACTGGATTGGCTCGACGACATGTCGCGCGAGGCGCAGCAGCGCCAGACGATGGCCGCGTTGGCAGGGGAGATGCAGACGAGTCTGCGCCAGGTCGAGAAAATGCTGGATGAGTATTTCCGCGACCCGTCGCAAGCTACCGCGCTCGATCAACTGGATACCGCGCTGTACCAGATCGAAGGTGCGCTCGCCGTGCTGGATCACGAGGATGCAGTACGCACCCTGCGTCACACGCGCGAAGCCGTCCAGCGTTTCCGAAACGGGCAGGAAGAGGCATCGGCGAGCCAGCAGGATTTTCAGCAGGTGGCTCAGAACGTAGGCGCCCTCAGTTTTTTCATAGAAGCCTTGCACCTTCCATCGGAGCAGGCCACGCGCCGTTTCGCCTTTGACGAGCAGCGCGGCGTATTCGAAGCTAACCTGATCGAAAAGAGAAAACCGGGGAGCCCACCCTCCCCAAAAGTGATTGAGGTCGCGGATACGCCAGCCGTTGCATCCGTGGCCCCCTCCGAGCCCGCACCGCAGGAGCCGGTTTCGCTGACCGAGGTCGTGCTGACCGTTGAGGATGAGCTGATTCGTCATCAGCGCGATTCGGTGGAATTGGCCAAGTCGCTGCGCGACGAGCCCAACAATGCCGACCTGAAGCAGCAACTGAAGCATTCGCTGGAACAGGTGCATCTCGATGCCACGCTGCTGGACAACCCGGAACTATCCGGCCGTGCGCGCGCGGGCCTGGAAATGCTCGAACGGACCGATTTTTCGGCCACGCCCGAGGCGTTGGGCGAGATTACGAGCAACGCACGGCCCTCTGCGGCTCCACCGGTCGTGCCTGCGTCAAGCTTGCCGAGCGATGAGGAGATCGATGCCGAATTGCTTGAGATCTTCCTGGCCGAAGCCGAGGAGGTGCTCACGACAGTTGGCCAGACTCTGCCCGAGTCGCGTAATCATCCGCATGATCAGGAACACCTGACAACTCTGCGGCGTTGCTTCCATACCCTCAAGGGTAGCGGCCGCATGGTCGGCCTTGTGGCGTTCGGGGAGGCAGCGTGGGGAATCGAGCAGGTCCTGAACCTGCGCCTGTCCGAGTCCAAACCCGGAGACGCCGACCTGTATGCCCTGCTCGAAAAGGCGGCGGAATTCCTCGGAGGCTGGGTGCGTGACCTGGCGCAGTCCGGCCGGTCCGATTGCATGCCCGACGCGTTGGTGCGTGCGGCGCAAGCGGTGAAATCGGGTGCAGGTTTCGTTTTCGAGGATGCACCGGTGCCGTCTGTCCTTCTGACGGCCGAGCGAGCGGTGCAGTGCGATGTGACCCAGTCGGAGCAAGCGCAGGCGCAGCCTGAAGTGCCGGCCCTGGAAGTGGCTGCCGATTGCGACGAGGCCGCAGTGGGCGAATTGCCTGATCTGATACCGGTCGATGAAGTGCCGATGTCGGATGAGGAGCTGGCCTTGTTCGAAGAGCAGTCTTCCCCGGAAAGCGTGCACGCTCTGGATGAACCCGCTTTCATGTCGAACTTATCGGCCGCGCGGGTAATCGATTTCCCCGCGCCGCAGCCTGCCGAGCGTGCCGTTGACGACAACATCAAGCGCATCGGCGATGTCGAAATCGGCGTCCCCCTGTACAACATTTATCTAGCGGAAACCGACGACCTCGTGCGTTTGCTGGAGCGCGATCTCGGCGAATGGCGGCATGAACCGCAACGACCGGTCGCGGTGCAGTCCGTGCATGCGGCGCACTCGCTTGCCGGCAGCTCGGCTACGGTCGGACTGGATGCCTTGCACGAAGTCGCGCATGCGCTGGAAAAGGTGCTGCAGTTCGTGATGCGCCGCCCGGTTGCGCTCGAAGTCCACGAGTTCGACACACTCGAGCACACGGTCGCCCGTCTGAAGCTGATGCTGCAAAAGGTTGCGCTAGGAGAAATGCCGGCGCATGAACCTGAATACCTTCGTCTCCTGGACTCGATTCTCGTGGCGCTTGAACGGCGTGTGGCGCCGATGCCCGCTGCAGCGATCGACGAGATCAAAGAGTTCGATGAGGTGATGGACGTCCAGACGCGGGCGGAATTTCCCGTGCCGCCGCAGGAAACCGCCATCGAAGCGATCGAGGAAACGGCCACGCACGCGGCAGATAGCGAATCTGCAGTATCGACCCCCCTCTTTGGCGAGCCTGTCTTGGCACTGCGGGATGAACTCGACAGCGACCTGCTGCCCGTATTCATCGAGGAGGGGCGCGACATGCTGCCGGAGATGGGGCAGGCATTGCGTAACTGGCAGGCCGAGCCGGAAGCCATGGGCTGGCCGCAGGCGCTATTGCGCCTGCTGCACACGCTGAAGGGGAGCGCGCGCATGGCTGGCGCGATGAATCTCGGCCAGCATCTGCACGACATGGAAACCCGGACCGAAAACCTGATGCGACTGGGGTTGGCCAACACGCTGGCTATCGACGACCTGCTGGTGCGGTATGACCAGGGCTTGCAGATGTTCGAGATGCTGCAGAACCCGCAAGCCACGGTGCAGCAGGCTCATGAGATACAGCATGCGGACGAATTGCAGAAGCCTGCAGACGTCGGCGTCACGTCTAGCGCTTCCGTCGTGCTCTCGCCGGTTGTGCCGGTATTGAATGCGACGGCTGTTTCGCCCGTAGTCGCGGAACGTGCCGCAATGCCCGCCGCCCCCGGGTTGCCGACAACCCTGGTGCGCGTACGTGCCGATATTCTCGACCGGCTGGTCAACCAGGCGGGTGAGGTATCGATCTCGCGCTCACGACTGGAAACCGGTGTTGGCACCTTGCGTCAGTCCTTGTCTGAATTGACGGAAAACGTGGGCCGCTTGCGCGAGCAACTGCGCGAAATCGAGATGCAGGCCGAATCGCAGATCGTCTCGCGCATGCAGCATGCGGGCGACCGCGAATTCGATCCACTCGAGTTCGACCGTTTCACGCGCTTGCAGGAGTTGACGCGCATGATGGCCGAGAGCGTCAGCGACGTTGGCTCCGTGCACAGCACGCTGGCACGCACGCTCGACGCGGCCAGCGGCGACCTGAGCGCGCAGGCGCGGCTGACGCGTGAACTGCAGCAAGACTTGATGCGTGTACGCATGGTGCAATTCGCCAGCATTTCCGAACGTCTGTACCGCGTCACACGCCAGGCGGCAAAGGAAGTCGACAAGCGCGTGAACCTGGATATCCGCGGCGGTGCTGTGGAAATGGACCGCGGTGTGCTGGAAAAAATGGTTGGTCCTTTCGAACACCTGTTGCGCAATGCAATCGTGCACGGGATCGAGACCCGCGAGGCCAGACGGTTGGCGTGCAAGAGCGAAACCGGCGAACTGCTGGTGGAGGCGCGACAGGAGGGCAACGAGGTCGTGCTCCAGTTCTCCGATGACGGCCAGGGCTTGAACGTGGCGCGCATCCGCGAGAAGGGCGTGCGCCTGGGCTTGCTTTCAGCCGACGGCAATGTGCCGGATTCGGAAATCCAGGACCTGATTTTCCATCCGGGTTTCTCGACTGCGGAAGAGATTACCGAACTGGCCGGCCGCGGCGTGGGTATGGATGTGGTGCGTTCCGAGGCGGCAGCTCTTGGCGGGCGCGTCGAGTTGCACTCCGAACCCGGCAAGGGCGCCTGCTTCACCATCCGCCTGCCCTTGACGCTGGCTGTGACGCAGGTCGTGCTGGTGTCGACCGGTGGCAGAACATATGCAGTGCCGTCGGTACTGGTCGAGCAAGTGCAGCAGTTGAAGGCCAATGCACTGACCGCTGCCTATAACGAAAGCGCCGTCATCTGGCAGGGACAGCGGGTCGCCTTGCATTACCTGTCGACCC
Organism: Noviherbaspirillum sp.; assembly: GCA_036516375.1. Taxonomy (GTDB): domain Bacteria; phylum Pseudomonadota; class Gammaproteobacteria; order Burkholderiales; family Burkholderiaceae_D; genus Noviherbaspirillum. The sequence goes on from DATBUE010000499.1 coordinate 6,357, forward strand.
TGCTGGGCGACCGCATCGCGACGCCGGTTGCGCAGCAATACACGCCGCTGTTGATCGTCAAGAGCGGCAACGAACGCGTTGCCCTGCACGTCGATGAAATCGTCGGCAACCGCGAAGTGGTGGTCAAGAACATCGGACCGCAACTCGCGCGCATGATCGGGATTGCCGGTGCAACTGTACTGGGTTCCGGCGATATCGTGCTGATCCTCAACCCGGTTCCGCTGGCGCAGCGCGCAGCACAGGAAGATGTCCGTGCGCCGCGCCTGCTGCCCTCGGAAGCGGCTGAAGGCCTCGGCGCGGTCGCGGAGGTGGATGGTGGCGCTACGGGCAGACACGCGGCTCCGGTGCAGGGTCTACGCACCCAGAGTATCGTGATGGTCGTCGATGACTCGCTGACCGTGCGTCGGGTCACGCAGCGCCTGCTTTCCCGCGAGGGCTATCAGGTCGTGCTGGCCAAGGATGGGGTGGACGCACTGGAGCGCTTGCAGTCGATCACGCCTGACGTGATGCTGGTGGACATCGAGATGCCGCGCATGGACGGTTTCGACCTGACCCGCAACGTGCGCGACGACCAGCGGACCCGCCACATTCCGATCATCATGATTACCTCGCGCACCGCATCAAAGCACCGCAACTATGCGCTTGAACTGGGCGTCAATGAATATCTCGGCAAGCCCTACCAGGAAGAGCGCTTGCTCGAACTGATCGCCGGGTTCGTGGGGAGCAAGACGTCGGCGGAATGAGCGCTCATATTTGGGGCCGAGCCGCGAAATTCCGATGCTCCCCTTCAGGTAATCGTCCCCGCGCAGGTGCTCAGGCGGAGTTTCGGTAAGTTGCATCGCCCCACGTCTGTTCCTCCGTTACCAAAGCGCTTTCCCCTCATGGGGGCAGCAATATCTGCGTATGGTTACCGAGGGCCAGCGCCATTGCGAGCGCCAGAGCTGGGTTCCCGCCTGCGCGGGAACGACACGTTGTTGTGTACTCGCATAATCAGCGGTACGCCGCCCCCGAGGAGTCAGCTCGCGCCGCGTATCCCCTGTCGTCCCCGCGCAGGCGGGGACCCAGCTCAACCGTCAGCAGTACTGCACGCGCATGAACTGGGCTCCTGTCTGCGCGGGAGCGACAGGTCCGACGGCAAGCAAGGGAAAGCAGCGGAAAGAACTGGCGCAGAAGATCCGAAAGCCCAACGCTTTCCTTCTTTTGCCATGTCGTCGTCCTGGAGGCATCTGCACGACGGACGGTGAAACTTCAGCACGGTTAACCACCTCCGCATCAAGCGGGGCCACAAGGCAAAACTGATAAAATGCCGCGCATGCCGAAGCCCCGCACTCCCCGCGTATCCTCCTTCGAAACGCCCGTACAGGGCGCTTCTTCGTCCTTGCCTTCTCCGTTTCAAAACAAGACTGACGATGGTCTTCATCTTGCCGATCATTTCCTGATCGCCATGCCGTCCCTGGTCAGCCCGGTATTCGGGGGCACAGTGGTGTACCTGTGCGAGCACACCAGGGAAGGCGCGCTGGGGATCATCGTCAACAAGGCGACCGACATGACCGTGGATGTGCTGCTCGAGCGCATCGACATGAAGCTCGAGATCGCACCGCAAGCCCATGCATCGAATCAGCAGCCGGTCTTGTTCGGCGGCCCGGTACAGGTCGAGCGCGGTTTTGTCCTGCATTCGCCGTCTGGCGAGTTCTCGTCCACCCTCAAAGTCAGCGATGAGGTGTGTTTGACCACGTCGAAGGATGTGCTGGAAGCGGTTGCAAGCGGGCGTGGACCGCAGCGCCTGCTGGTCACGCTCGGTTATGCGGGTTGGGGCAGCGGCCAGCTCGAACAGGAAATCGCCGACAACGGGTGGCTCACCGTGCGCGCAGACCCTTCCATCATCTTCGATCTTCCGATCGACCAGCGCTTTGCCGCCGCCATGAAACTGCTTGGCGTCGATCCGGTGATGTTGACCGGCGTTGCCGGCCACGCCTGAGGCGCTTCCTCTGTAGTGGAAACCGTTTTTGCATTCGACTTCGGACTCAAGCGTATCGGCGTTGCCGTAGGCAATACGCTGCTGCGCCAGGCGCAGCCCTTGACCGTGATCCATGAACCTACCAACGACGGCAAATTTGCGGCAATCGAAAAACTGATCGCGGAGTGGAAACCACAGCGCTGCGTGGTCGGCCTGCCCATGCATGGTGACGGTACCGAGCATGAAATGAGCGTCCGTTGCCGTCGTTTCGCCAACCAATTGCACGGTCGTTTCGGGGTCGAGACTGCGTTGATCGACGAACGCTATTCCTCCGCAGTGCTCGCCGCACGCCGCGGTGACATCATCGACGCCGACGCCGCGGCCATCATTCTCCAACAATATTTCGACGACCATGCCCACTCCTGATTTCGATGCCGAGGCCTTGTACCGCACGCTTGCGGGGCAAGTGACAGTCGCGCTTTCCGGTGCCAGCAAGATTGCCGTTGTCGGCATCTATTCCGGAGGTGCCTGGATCGCCGAGCGCCTTGCGGCAGAACTGAACGTGCAGTCGATCGGCTATATCGACGTGTCGTTTTATCGCGATGACTTTGCCGAGAAGGGTTTGCCGGCCGAGGTGAAGCCGACGCACATCCCGTTCGACGTCGAAGGTGCAACCGTCCTGCTCGTCGACGACGTGCTCTACACGGGGCGCACAACTCGTGCGGCGATCAATGAGTTGTTCGACTATGGCCGTCCTGCGCGCGTGATGCTTGCTGCGCTCATCGACCGCGGTGGGCGCGAGCTGCCGGTGGCGGCAGACTTCGTCGCCGAACGCATCAATCTTGACCAAGACCAGCGCTTGGTCCTGCAGCGTGCCGAAGACGGCCGCTTTTCCCTGACGGTGGAACATGCATAACCCGCAATTGAACAAGAACGGTGAGCTGCAGCATCTGCTCACCATCGAAGGACTGCCGCGCGCGGTGATCACGCACATTCTCGATACCGCCTCGTCCTTCGTCAGCATCGGCGACCGCGAGGTGAAGAAGGTGCCGCTCATGCGCGGCAAGAGCGTATTCAACCTGTTCTTCGAAAATTCGACGCGCACACGCACCACCTTCGAAATCGCCTCCAAGCGCTTGTCCGCGGACGTGATCAACCTGAATATCTCGGCCTCGAGCGCGTCCAAGGGCGAGTCGCTGCTGGACACCATCGACAACCTGGCGGCGATGCATGCCGACATGTTCGTCGTGCGCCACGCACAGTCCGGTGCGCCCTACCTGATCGCCAAGCACCTGATCGACACGCAGCAAAGTCACGTACACGTCGTCAATGCGGGCGACGGACGTCATGCGCATCCGACGCAGGGCCTGCTCGACATGTACACGATCCGGCACTACAAGAAGGACTTCTCCAACCTGACTGTGGCCATCGTCGGCGACATCCTGCATAGCCGGGTCGCGCGTTCCGACATCCACGCGCTCACCACACTCGGCGTGCCAGAGGTGCGGGCCATCGGACCGCGCACCCTCTTGCCGGGTGCTCTGGAGCAGATGGGCGTGCGCGTGTTCACCGACATGAACGAAGGCTTGAAGGGCGTCGACGTCATCATCATGCTGCGCCTGCAGAACGAGCGCATGAGTGGAGCTTTGCTGCCTTCGGCCCAGGAGTTCTTCAAGAGTTACGGCTTGACCCCGGAGCGGCTGGCCCTGGCCAAGCCGGACGCGATCGTCATGCATCCGGGGCCGATGAACCGCGGCGTCGAAATCGATTCCGCAGTAGCCGACGGCGCCCAGGCGGTGATCCTGCCGCAGGTCACCTTCGGGATTGCAGTGCGCATGGCAGTAATGAGTATTCTGGCGAGCAATTGATGAATATCGAGATCAAGAATGGCCGGCTGATCGATCCGGTCAAGGGCACCGACACGCAGCAAAGCCTGTACATCGCCGATGGACGCATTGCCGGCGTCGGCATTGCGCCGCCGGGCTTCGTCGCCAGCGAGACGATCGACGCCGCCGGCATGCTGGTGATGCCAGGGCTGGTGGATCTGAGCGCACGCTTGCGCGAACCGGGCTATGAGCACAAGGCCACGCTGGAATCCGAGATGCAGGCCGCGATGCAGGGCGGGGTGACCAGTCTCCTCTGTCCGCCGGACACCGATCCGGTGCTGGACGAGCCCGGTCTGGTCGAGATGCTCAAGCACCGCGCCCGCAACCTGAACCAAGCGCATGTGTATCCGCTGGGCGCATTGACCATGGGCTTGCGCGGTCAGTCCCTGACCGAAATGGCGGAACTCACCGAGGCTGGCTGCGTTGGCTTTTCGCAGGCCGAGCAACCGGTGGAAGACACCACCGTGCTATTGCGCGCGCTGCAGTACGCAAAGACTTTCGACTACGTGGTGTGGCTGCGCCCGCAGGATCCGCACCTGGGTCGGAGTGGGGTCGCACACAGCGGCGCCATCGCGTCGCGCCTGGGCTTGTCGGGCGTGCCGGTAATGGCCGAGACCATCGCCCTCTACACGATTTTCGAACTCGTTCGTGCAACCGGCGCGCGCGTTCATCTATGCCGCATCTCGTCTGCCGCGGGTATCGAATTGGTTCGCGCGGCAAAGAAGGAGGGCTTGCCGGTGACTTGTGATGTCGGCGTGCACCATGTGCACTTGACCGATGTCGACATCGGCTTTTTCGATCCGAACGCGCGTCTGGTGCCGCCGCTGCGTGGGCAGCGCGATCGCGATGCAATTCGCGCAGGCCTTGCCGATGGAACGATCGATGCAATCTGCTCGGACCATACGCCGGTTGATGACGACGAAAAGCTTCTTCCCTTCGGCGAAGCTACGCCCGGGGCCACCGGACTTGAACTGCTTTTGCCATTGACGCTGAAATGGGCGGCAGAGGCGGGCGTTGCCCTGCCGGCCGCGGTCGCGCGCATCACCTCCGAGTCCGCGCGTGTCGCAGGCCTGCAGGCGGGCACATTCGCTCAAGGTGCTTCGGCCGACGTCTGCATCATCGATCCGAATGTGCGCTGGAAGGTGGAACCGAAGGCGCTGGCCAGCCAGGGCAAGCACACGCCTTT
>DATBUE010000500.1:0-2523 GCA_036516375.1 Noviherbaspirillum sp.
TTTCTGTTGTGCTCATCTCCGGCGCAGCTCCCGCTTCTTCCGCGCCGTGCGTTGCATCAGCGCGGCAAGCCTCCTATTTTCATTCCGGGCTTGATTCCCTTTTTCTCGAACCAGCCCTGGTTCATTTCCAGTGCATAGCTGACCGGCCGTTGCGCGCAGTGCTGGCCAGTCGTCTGCGGTTGCATGTGTTCGATGTTGACGATCCTGCCGTCGCCGTCGATGAAGGCCACCGAAAGGGGCAAGAAGGTATTCTTCATCCACATGCAGACCTGAGCGGGACTGTCGAACACGAACACCATCCCCTCGTTCTGAGCCATCGTTTTCCGGAACATCAGGCCTTGTCGCCGCTGTTCTTCGCGGCTGGCCACTTCCGCGCGAATGACGTGCATACCCGCAGTCAGCGCGGTGACGGGGAAATGGGCCGGCGCGGCCTGTTGCGCAAGTGAAGGGCCGAGGCAGGCACCAAGTGCGGCTATGGCCAGAATCTTTTTCATTGTTTGTTCTCCAATAACGAAGCAAGCTTAGACGGGAGCGCGAGCGGTTTCGAGTTCGTCCGGGTCGACCATTTTCCACTCTCCCGGCAACAGCGGGTGCATCTCCAGCGAGAAGGGGCCGATGGCGATGCGCACCAGGCGCAAGGTGGGTAGGCCGGCCGCTGCCGTCATGCGTCGCACCTGGCGGTTCTTGCCTTCCGATATAGTCACCGCGAGCCAACTCGTTTCGATGCTTGCCCTCATGCGGATCGGCGGATTGCGCGCCCACAGCCATTGCGGCGGCTCGATTTCGCGCACGCGGGCAGCTGCCGTGACGAAGTCGCCCAGATCCATCGGGGCATTCAGGCGTGCGAGAGCGAATGCGTCCGGCCGACCTTCGACTTGGACGATGTAAGTCTTGGCTTGCTTGCTGTCGGGGTGGCTGATGCGATGCTGCAGGGGGCCGTCGTCGGTGAGCAGGAGCAGACCTTCACTGTCGGCGTCCAGCCGTCCCGCTGGATAGACACCGGGATGCGTGACATAGCTGGCCAGCGTAGGCCGGGTCGGGTGTGGCGAGAACTGGCACATCACCTGAAACGGCTTGTTGAAGAGGATGAGTGCCATGACGCGGAAGAAAAGTGGCGATTCTACGCCTGTACGCTTCGACGCGGCAGCTGGAGACGGACCGTGGCAGCGGCGCCGGTGAAAATGATGGCATCCCGTAAAATAGAAAAGCCGTCATGTATAAGACTTCATTCTTCCATCGCTGGTAAAAGTGCTGGTTGGGTTGCGAAACCAGTCTTTACCGACTTCCGTCCAACATTTCCCGGAGCTCACGATGTACCAACATATAAAAGTGCCTGCCGAAGGCCAGAAGATCACGGTCAAGGCCGATTTCTCGCTGAATGTTCCCGACAATCCCGTCATTCCCTACATCGAGGGCGACGGAACCGGCCTCGACATCACGCCGGTAATGATCAAGGTGGTGGACGCCGCGGTGGCCAAGGCCTATGGCGGCAAGAAGAAGATCAGCTGGATGGAAGTCTTCGCGGGTGAGAAATCGACCAAGGTCTACGGCCCGGATGTATGGTTGCCGGAAGAAACCCTGCAGGCCGTCAAGGAATATGTGGTCTCGATCAAGGGCCCGCTGACCACGCCGGTCGGTGGCGGCATCCGCTCGCTGAACGTGGCATTGCGCCAGGAGCTCGACCTGTATGTATGCCTGCGTCCGGTGCGCTATTTCAAGGGCGTGCCATCGCCCTTGCGTCAGCCAGAAAAGACCGACATGGTGATTTTCCGCGAGAACTCGGAAGACATCTACGCTGGTATCGAGTGGGCCGAAGGCAGCGATGGCGCCAAGAAGGTCATCGAATTCCTGACCAAGGAAATGGGCGTCAAGAAGATTCGTTTCCCGAATACCTCCGGCATCGGCATCAAGCCGGTTTCGCGCGAGGGCACGCAACGCCTGGTGCGCAGGGCGATCCAGTACGCGATCGACAACGACAAGCCGTCGGTGACCCTGGTCCACAAGGGCAACATCATGAAGTTCACCGAAGGCGCGTTCCGCGACTGGGGCTATGAACTGGCGCAGCAGGAATTCGGCGCGCAGCCGATCGACGGCGGCCCGTGGTGCAAGTTCAAGAATCCGAAGACTGGCCGCGAAATCACGGTCAAGGATTCGATCGCCGACGCCTTCCTGCAGCAGATCCTGTTGCGTCCGGCCGAGTACAGCGTGATCGCTACGCTGAATCTGAATGGCGATTATGTTTCCGACGCGCTGGCGGCTCAGGTCGGCGGCATCGGCATTGCGCCGGGCGCCAACATGTCCGACTCGGTCGCGATGTTCGAAGCGACGCACGGCACGGCGCCGAAGTACGCCGGCAAGGATTACGTGAACCCAGGTTCGATGATCCTGTCGGCCGAGATGATGCTGCGCCATATCGGCTGGATCGAAGCGGCGGACCTGATCATCTCTTCGATGGAGAAGGCCATCACGTCGAAGAAGGTGACCTACGACTTTGCGCGCCAGATGGAAGGTGCGACCCAGGTT
>DATBUE010000501.1:0-4110 GCA_036516375.1 Noviherbaspirillum sp.
CTGCCGGAGGTATAGGAAGATTTTTCGGAGAGAAGCCAGAGTATTGCGCGCGCGACTTCGAGCGCGTCGCCGCCACGCTTCATTGGCACACCGGCCTTCCGCCGGTCAACGCGGCCGGGCTCGCCTCCACTGGCGTGGATCTCGGTATAGATCAGACCCGGGCGCACCGCGTTGACGCGGATGCCTTCGTCGGCGACCTCGCGCGCAAGGCCGATAGTCATCGCATCCACCGCGCCCTTGGATGCCGCGTAATCGACATACTCGTTCGGAGCGCCCAGGCGCGCGGCGATCGAGGACACGTTCACAATCGCTCCGCCATTGCCGCCATGACGAGTCGACATGCGTTTGACCGCTTCGCGCGCACATAGAAAAGTGCCGGTGATGTTCGCGGCAAACACCCTGTTCAGGCGCTCCGCGTTCATGTCCTCGAGGCGCATCTGCGGCTCCAGCACGCCGGCGTTATTGACCAAGCCGCCCAAGCGCCCCAATTCGCGGTCCATGGTTTCGAACAGGCGCAGTACGTCGATCTCTTGCGCGACATCGGCCTGCACAGCCAAGGCTTCGCCGCCGCTCGCACGAATGGCTCCCGCCACCTCCTCGGCCGCCACTGCGTTGCTCAGATAGCTCAGACAAATCGGGTAGCCGTTCGCGGCCAACAACTGGGCCGTTGCGGCGCCGATGCCGCGGCTACCGCCGGTGATCAGGATGCTCGGCTTCTTGCTAGTCATGTTTCTTGCGGTGCGGGGAAGGGGAGTGGCGATATTACCGAGCTTTCGACCAGCGCGTCGGAACCGGTGTAGCTAGAGCGGATTCGCCCTGATCAGCTCGCCGATGCCGGGCGGCTTAGAATTCGTCCGTGCCTTCCTCCCCCGCTTTCCCCTTGCTTACCGGTCTGCCGCCGGTCCTCGACGCCGACACGCGCACCCTGATTCTCGGCAGCTTTCCCGGCCGTGCCTCGCTCGACGCGGGTCAGTACTACGCCCATCCACGCAATCAGTTCTGGCGTCTGCTCGGTGCCGTGCTGCAAGAGAATCTTGCTGCGCTCGCCTATCCAGAACGGCTGGCACGGCTGCGCGTAAATCGGGTTGGCTTATGGGACGTGCTCGACAGTTGCGAGCGCGCAGGCAGCTTGGACAGCGCGATACGCAATGCCCGCGCAAACAATTTCGATCTGCTGCACACCCTGACACCAGCGTTGCAACGCGTCTGCTTCAACGGCCGCACCGCCGCACGCCATGCGCAAGCCTTCGCCGCCGCCGGCTTCGACATCCTGGTCCTCCCCTCTTCCTCGCCGGCCCACGCCAGCCTTTCCTTCGAGGACAAGCTGGCGCAATGGCGTGGCATCCTTGGATAGAATGGCGACCGCGCCGGCGCACCCTCACGTTTTCATCATGCTCATCAAACGCAAATCCATCGAAGCCGACGCCAATCGCAAGGAAGGGCCCGGCAATCGGACGCGCAAGCCGAAATTCGCCCTGGTCACGCTGTCGGAAGAAGATGGCGTGCTGTTCCTGCATTTCGGCACACCCTGGATCCAAGGTGCAATGCGTCGGCGCAAACCCGACTGGCTGGAGCTCGAGTACGCGCAGCAGATGATGGCGTGGATGCTGTTCAAGGACACGGCGCAGCACATCGTCCAGCTCGGCTTGGGCAGCGCGGCACTGACGAAGTTCTGCTATCGCCACTTCCCGACCAGCAGGGTGACGGCGGTCGAACTCAATCCCGACGTGGTCGCCGTATGTCGCAGCATGTTCAAGCTACCGCCGGACGACGAAAGACTCTCCGTGCTGCAGATGGATGCGATGGATTACGTGCTCGATGCAGCCCACCACGGCAGCGTCGATGCGCTGCAGGTCGACCTGTATGACGCCACCGTGCGCGGTCCGGTGCTCGATACGCCCCAGTTCTATGCAGCGTGCGCGGCCACCCTCGCCCACAACGGCATCATGACTGTGAACCTGTTCGGCGACCATCCGAGCTACGAAAAGAATCTGAAGGCCATGCGCACTGCCTTCCCGTGCGTGCTGTGCCTGCCGCCGGTGCACGAGGGGAACGTGGTCGCACTCGCATTCAAGACTAGGCCCGCACTCGATTTCAGCGCGCTGTATACACGCGCCGATGCCATCCAGCGCGAAACGCGGCTACCGGCCAAGAGTTGGGTAAACGGGATCAAGAGCGCGGTCTGAGCAGCGACGCCGGCACAGCACAAGCGGGCCGCGCATGGCAAAAAACGGCTCGTGTGCCGGGACGCGGAGTAGGATAGCGGCTTCGCCAAAACGACCTCCGCGATGAACAAAGCCGCGCAAAAAAAACTCGATCTGCACCAGATCTTCACCTGGCTGCTGGCCGACGGCATGATCGACAAAGCCCAGATCAAGACCGTCTTCAACGAGGCGCAGGCCCTGATCAACAATTCCGGCACGCCGATGCATCCGCTAGTCGCGGTGGCCCAATGCAAGCTGCACACGCCGCAGAGTCCGCGCAAGCAACTGACGCTGGATTGGCTAACCGAGTGGCTTGCGAACAAGGCCAAGCTGCCCTTCCTGCGCATCGACCCGCTCAAGACGGACTTCACCAAGGTGGCCGAAGTGATGTCGGCAACCTACGCGGCGCGCTTCAGCATCCTGCCGGTGGAAATGACGCCAACCGAGGTCGTGGTCGCCACCGCCGAACCGTTTGCCACTGAATGGGAAACGGAAATCGCCAAGGTGGCGCGGCGTACCGTGAAGCTGGTCGTCGCCAACCCGCTCGACATCGCGCAGTACACCGCGCAATTCTTCACGCTGGCGAAATCGATCAAGGGCGCGCGCAAGGCCGGCAGCAACGACCTGGCCTTGCGCAGCAACTTCGAACAACTGGTCGAACTGGGCAACAGCAGCAAGCAGCTCGACGCCAACGACCAGCACATCGTCAACATTGTCGACTGGCTGTGGCAGTACGCCTTCGAACAGCGCGCCTCCGACATTCACCTCGAGCCCAAGCGCGATGTCGCGCTGATCCGCTTTCGTATCGACGGCATCCTGCACCAGGTCTACGAAGTCCCGACGGCTGTCATGATCGCGATGACTGCACGTATCAAGCTGCTAGGGCGCATGGATGTGATCGAACGGCGGCGCCCGCAGGACGGGCGCATCAAGACACGTACCAACAGCGGTCAGGAGATCGAACTGCGCCTTTCCACGATGCCGACCGCCTTTGGCGAAAAGCTGGTCATGCGTATCTTCGACCCGGACGTGGTGGTCAAGAAGCTGCCGCAACTTGGCTTCCCCGAAAGCGATGCGCGTCGCTGGGATGAACTGACCAAGCGCCCGCACGGCATCATCCTTGTGACTGGCCCGACCGGCTCCGGCAAGACCACCACGCTCTACACCACGCTCAAGGCGCTCGCGACTTCGGAAGTGAATGTCTGCACGGTGGAAGACCCGATCGAAATGGTCGAAGCCTCGTTCAACCAGATGCAGGTGCAGCACGGCATCGACCTCTCCTTTGCCGACGGCGTGCGCTCGCTGATGCGGCAAGACCCGGACATCATCATGGTCGGCGAAATCCGCGACCTGGAAACCGCGGAAATGGCGATCCAGGCCGCACTGACCGGCCACCTCGTGTTTTCCACCCTGCACACCAACGATGCACCCTCGGCCGTGATGCGCCTGCTCGAACTGGGCGTGCCTTACTACCTGCTGGAAGCCACGCTGATCGGCATCATGGCGCAGCGCTTGGTGCGTACCTTGTGTACCACATGCAAGAGCGGCGACGGCAAGATCGAGGACGAGATGTGGGCGGCGCTGACCCAAGGGTGGAAACTGAACAAGCCGCAAGCCATCTATCGGGCCGTGGGTTGTCCCGAATGCCGCCAGACTGGTTTCCGTGGACGCACGGGTCTATACGAATTGATCACGGTTTCGCATTCCTTTGCGAAACTCATCAAGGAAGAGACCGATATCCATGCGTTGCAGCGCCAAAGCATTGCCGATGGCATGAAGCCGCTGCGCATCGCCGGCGCGGTAAAGATCGCCGAGGGAGCGACCACGCTCGACGAGGTATTGAAGGTCACGTCCACACTGAATTGAAATTACTTCAGAAAAAGAGCTGACGCCCCCGGATTTTTGT
>DATBUE010000502.1:0-4616 GCA_036516375.1 Noviherbaspirillum sp.
GACGGCGCGATAGAAACCGAAGATCAGCGGCGGCACCGCCAGCAGCAGCGTGCCGGCGATCAGCGCCAACGGGCCATTGCGCAGGTTGCGCCAGGTATTGCCGCCGCGCTGGAGGATCACGTCCTGCTCGGGCATGGAGCCGAAGGGGACGATGAAGTGACGATCGAAGTGGTTGCGCCCGGATTGCGCCGAGGTCAAACCCGGTTCCGGCACACCCTGCTCGGTCTGCAGGATGGTCTGCTCCTCGGCGTAGGCGGGTCTTGCCTTTTCGTGTGGCACCGCCGCCTGGGTCGGGTTCAGGGCGGACAGGACGCTGAAGGTGAGCAACACGATCAACGCTGCCAGGATGCGGAGTGGCGGCCACGCACAGGGCGGCAAGACATCCAGCTTCATGGTCATCTCCTCGGTGCGCCGTCGCGTGTGCGCACGTATTCGTTCTGCAGATGGTTGCGGTCGTTGATCTGCGCATTCCAGGCCAGGCGATCGCCGTGGTAGTTGGCTTGCGACGGCAGGTTGTCCGGCTTGCCGTCGTAGGCGCCGTTGCGCCATGCCGGGTACTGGTCGATTTCGAGACAGCCAGCCAGAAGCAAGGGCAACAGCAGCGCAGTGAACAGGGAAAGAGGAATGCGCTTCATGTCGGCAACTGGTTGCGGTCGTTCTGGAAGTCGTCCGGCACCTGGTTCGTGCGCGGACCGTCCTTGATCTCCTGGGTCCGGTGCTTGCGTTCGTAGGCGATATCCCAACCCCACAGTTCCGGCCCGTAGCCGCGCGTCTCCACGCGTTGCTTGTAGATGCCGGCAATGATGTTGGCGTCACCGCCCAGCAAGGCCTTGGTGCCGCACTGCTCGGCGCAGGCCGGCAGCTTGCCTTCGCTGATGCGGTTGCGGCCGTACTTCTTGAACTCGATCTCGGTGTTGTCCGGCTCCGGCCCGCCCGCACAGAAGGTGCACTTGTCCATCTTGCCGCGGTGATTGAAGGCGCCGGTCTCGGGAAACTGCGGTGCGCCGAACGGACAGGCGAGCGAACAGTAGCCGCAGCCGATGCATTTGTCCTTGTCGTGCAGGACGATGCCATCGACCGTGTGATAGAAGCAGTCGGTCGGGCACACGGCCATGCAGGGCGCGTCGGTGCAGTGCATGCAGGCCACCGAGATGTAGTGTTCGCCCGGCATGCCGTCGTTGATCGTCACCACGCGGCGGCGGTTCACGCCCCACGGAGTTTCGTTCTCGTTCTTGCAGGCGGTCACGCAACCGTTGCAGTCGATGCAGCGTTCGGTGTCGCAGATGAATTTCATTCGAGCCGGCATCACGCCTCCTCATGAATAGCGGACGACGCGGCACAGCGAAACCTTGGTCTCCTGCATCATCGTCACCACGTCATAACCATAGGTCCATCCGGTATTGCAGGCTTCGCCCAGCACGATGGGCGCGGCGCCTTCCGGATAGTTCTTGCGCTGGTCCTCTCCCATCCACCAGCCGCCGAAGTGGTACGGCATCCAGACCGTGCCCATCGGCACGCGCGACGTGACCATCGCGTGGACCTTCAGGCGCGCGCCGGTCGGCGTTTCCACCCAGACGAATTCCTTGCTCTTCGCACCGATGCGCTTGGCATCCTGCGGGTTGATTTCGACGAACATCGCCTGCTGCAGTTCGGCCAGCCAGGGGTTCGAACGCGTCTCGTCGCCGCCGCCTTCGTATTCGACGAGGCGCCCCGAAGTCATGATCAGCGGATAGTCCTTCGAGAAGTCGCGCGCCTGCACGGACTTGTACAGGGTCGGCAGGCGCCAGAACTTGGCCTTGTCGTCGTAGGTCGGGTACTGCTTGACCAGATCTCGCCGCGGCGACATCAACGGTTCGCGATGCACCGGCACCGGGTCGGGGAAATTCCAGACATTGCAACGCGCACGTGCATTGCCGAACGGCGCGCAACCATGCTGGATGACGACGCGAATGATTCCGCCCGACAGATCGGTCTTCCAGTTCTTTCCTTCAGCGGCGGTCTGCTCCTGCGGCGTCAGCTCTTCCCACCAACCCAGCTTCTTCAGGAACACGTGATCGAATTCCGGATAGCCGGTGTCGAGATCGCTGCCGGCATTGGTCGAGCCATCGGCTGCGAGCAAGGGTTCGCCCTGGTATTCCACGCCCCAGTTGGCGCGAAACGGCAAGCCGCCTTCGCCCACCGGTTTGGAAATGTCATAAAGGATCGGTGTGCCCGGATGCTTCAGCTCCGGCGTGCCCCAGCACGGCCACGGCAGGCCGTAGTAATCGCCCTTGCATGGCCCCGAGTCGGCACGCAACGTGGTCGGGTTGAAGGTGTGCTTGTTCAGCATGTGCAGCTTCAAGCGCTCGGGCGAGCAGCCGGTGTAGCCGATGGTCCAGCAGGCGCGGTTTATCTCGCGCAGAATGTCCTCGATCACCGGCTCGTTGCGGACCACCTTGATGTTCTTGCACAGCTCGTTGGCGAAGCCGAACTTCTGCGCGAACAAGTACATGATCTCGTGGTCGGTCTTGCACTCGAACAGCGGCTGGATCACCCGCTCACGCCACTGGATGCTGCGGTTCGAGGCCGTGCAGGAACCCTGGGTCTCGAACTGCGTGGTGGCTGGCAGCAGGTACACGCCGTCGGTGCGCCCGTGCATCGCTGCGGTCATGGTCGGATAGGGATCGATCACGACCAGCATCTCCAGCTTCTGCATCGCCGCCTTCATATCGGGCAGGCGCGTCTGGCTGTTCGGTGCGTGGCCCCAGTAGACCACTGCGCGCAGCGTATTCGGCTGGTCGACGAAATCCTTGCTTTCCAGCACCGCGTCGAACCAGCGGCTGACGGTCGTGCCTGGCTTTTCCATCAGCTCCTTGGAGCCGAAGCGCTTGAGCAGCCAGTCGTAGTCGACGTCCCATACGGCGGCGAAATGCTTCCATGCGCCTTCGGCCAGGCCGTAATAGCCGGGCAGCGAATCCGGATTCGGGCCGACATCGGTTGCGCCCTGCACATTGTCGTGACCGCGATAGATGTTGGCGCCGCCGCCGGCAATGCCGATGTTGCCCAGCGCAAGCTGCAAGATGGACAGCGCGCGCACATTGGCGGTGCCGACATGGTGCTGGGTGATGCCCATGCACCACACCACTGACGACGGCCGGTTCTTCGCCAGCATCTCGGCGGCCTGACGCACGCTCGCTTCCGGCACGCCGGTCACATCCGAGACTTTATCCGGCGTCCACTTCGCCACTTCCTTGCGTACCTCTTCCATGCCGTGCGTGCGCGCGGCGATGTAGTCGCGGTCTTCCCAGCCGTTCTCGAAGATGTGCCAGAGGATGCCCCAGACGAAGGCAATGTCAGTGCCCGGACGAATGCGCACGTAGTGATGGGCGAAGCGCGCGGTACGTGTGAAGCGCGGATCGACCACGATCATCTTCGCGCCCAGTTCCTTCGCATGCAGGAAGTGCAGCATCGAGATCGGGTGCGCTTCCGATGGATTGGAACCGATGAACATCACCGCCTTCGACTTGTGCAAGTCGTTGAAGGAGTTGGTCATCGCGCCGTAGCCATAGGTCTGGGCCACGCCGGCCACCGTGGTCGAGTGGCAGATGCGCGCCTGATGGTCGGTGTTGTTGCTGCCGAACATGGAGACGAACTTGCGCAGCAAATAGGACTGCTCGTTGTTGTGCTTGCTGGAGCCGATCCAGAACACCGCGTCCGGCCCGGCTTTCTCGCGGATTTCCAGCAGCTTGCCGCCGACTTCGTTCAAGGCCTGGTCCCAGCTGATGCGCTGGTACTTGCCGTTGACCAGCTTCATCGGATAACGCAGCCGATGCTCGCCGTGACCGTGCTCGCGCACCGAGGCGCCTTTCGCACAATGCGCCCCCATGTTCAGCGGCGATTCGAAGGCTGCTTCCTGGCGTACCCAGACGCCGTTCTGCACAATCGCATTCACCGAGCAACCAACCGAGCAGTGGCTGCAGACCGTGTGCTTCAGTTCCGGCGTACCGCCCTTGACCTGCATTCCGGTCGCCGCAGCCGCCGGCTCGATCACGTTCATCGGCAGGTGGCGTGCCAACAGTCCGGCGCCCGCAGTTACACCCGCGCGCACCAGGAAGCCGCGCCGGGTGACGGTGGCCGTAGCGGCTTGCATCAAGCCGCGGCGCAGGGACCCGGATGAAGGTTGGGCGGCAGATGGTGCAGCTGCTGCGGGCGGCCTCTTTACCAGCGTCATGTCGGCACTCTCCTCTTCTTCACTTTTGCATCACGCTCGTTCGTCCGGCTAGAACGCGGCGGAGCGGTAATAGCTGCGGATATGCTCGGTCTCGTGGTAGCCCGCTCGCGGCGCTTCGTCGTCCGGCAGCGCTACCGTCGGCGCCGGCGCGGCGCCCCTGGTGAGCACGGCGCCGATGGCCAGTGCCGGCACACACACTGCGGCTGCAAGAAAGCTGCGCCGCGACAGCGTCGGGGTTTCCTGTTTCTGCATCATTTCTCCTCGGCGGTTGCGAGCCCGGCCTCCTCGATGTCGAAGGCCTGGAACTCAATATCCAGGAAGGCCAGCCCGAAGTCGGCCACCTGCCGGTAGAACTGCGCGGCTTCGGCGCGACGCACATCCTCCAGGCAACGGCGGGACCAGGGCG
>DATBUE010000503.1:0-5353 GCA_036516375.1 Noviherbaspirillum sp.
CCGGACAACCCGCGCGCCTGGCTGGTGTCGGCTGGGCGCTTCAAGGCCATCGATGGCATTCGCCGCCAGGCCCGCTTCGATGCGCTGGGCGAGGCCCATGAACAGATCGCCGCACCGGAGGAAGTCCCGCCGTGGGAGCGCGACAGCGTCGAGGACGACCGCCTGCGCCTGATCTTCACCTGCTGCCACCCGGCGCTGGCACCGGACGCACAGGTGGCGCTGACGCTGCGCGAAGTGTGCGGCCTGACCACCGAGGAAATCGCGCGCGCTTACCTGATCCCGCCCGCCACGCTGGCGCAACGCATCGTGCGCGCCAAGAACAAGATCCGCACCGCCCGCATTCCCTACGAAGTGCCGCCGCAAGCCGCGCTCGGCGAACGGCTCGATGCGGTGCTGCGCGTGATCTACCTGGTGTTCAACGAGGGCTACGCCGCCTCTTCCGGCGCCGCGCTGCTGCGCTGTGATCTCTCGGCCGAGGCGATCCGGCTCGGGCGTCTCGTATGCGAGCTCCTGCCCGAGCCGGAAGCGCTGGGTCTCCTGGCACTGATGCTGCTGCAGGAATCGCGCCGCGCCGCGCGCACCAGCCTCGGCGGCGAGCTGATCCTGCTGGAACACCAGGACCGCAGCCTGTGGGACCGGCAACAGATTGCCGAAGGTTGCGCGCTGGTCGAGCGGGCGCTGGCCTCGCGCCGCTTCGGGCCCTACACACTGCAAGCGGCCATTGCGGCAGTGCATGCGGAAGCGCCGCGCGCCGAGGCCACGGACTGGGTGCAGATCGTCGGCTTGTACGAGGTGCTGGCGCGCGTCGCGCCATCGCCGGTGGTGGACTTGAACCGCGCGGTCGCCGTTGCCATGCGGGACGGCCCCGCAGCCGGTTTGGCCCTGATCGATGCCGCCATGCAAAACGGTGTCCTCGACGACTATCACCTCGCGCATGCCGTGCGCGCCGAGCTGTGCCGCCGGCTCGGGCGCATCGACGAGGCGCGGGCAGCGTTTGTGCGGGCGCTGGAACTGGTGCGCCAGGAACCGGAGCGGCGTTTCCTGCAGCGCCGGCTCGACGAACTCGCAACAGAGTGAATTCGCGCTCGGTCTTCCCTGCGAACAAGGCAGGCAAAACCGAGACCGAAAAAAATTTCCCCGCCCCTGTCGATTGCCGTCGACCTCTTTCGACTATTGCCTGCCTACCCGGAGAACATCATGAAATACCTGTGTCTGGTCTACAGCGACGAAAACCTGCTGCATGCACTACCGCAAAGCCCGAAGGATGCCGAATGCCTGGCCTATGCCACGGCCGTGCATGCCAGCGGGCGCATGCTTGCGGCCGAAGCATTGCAGCCGGTACACACGGCCACCACGGTGCGCGTGCGCGACGGCAAGGTCGGCATCACTGACGGGCCATTCGCCGAAACGCGCGAGCAGCTGGCCGGGTTTTATTTGGTGGAAGCCGAGAACCTGGATCAGGCCATCGAACTCGCGGCGGGAATCCCGGCCGCGCGGGTAGGCAGTGTCGAAGTACGGCCGGTGCGCACCCTGCAACCGGACGCATGAACCCGAATGGAGAAAACCATGTTGACTGAAAACCGCACTGCGCAGGCCGAAGCCGAGATTCGCGCCCTGCTCGAAAACTGGAAGAACGCTTTCCTCAAGCGCGATGTGAATGCCGTGATGGCGCTGTACGCACCCGATGTGGTCGCTTTCGATGCCATCCTGAAACTGCAGTTCAAAGGGGTCGAAGCCTACGGCAAGCACTGGGAAGCCTGCATGGCCATGTGCGACGGCGAACTGGTCTTCGAAGTCCGCGAACTGACGATCACGGCCGCCGAGGAAATCGCCTTCGGCCACTACCTGTGCCGCTGCGGCGCGACCAATGACCAAGGCGAAACGCAATCGTCCTGGATGCGCGTCTCGTTCGGCCTGCGCCGCCATGCCGAAGGGTGGCGCATCGTGCACGAGCATTTCTCCGCGCCTTTCGACCCTGCCTCCGGCAAGGCCCTGTTCGACGCCCAACCCTGAAACCGCGAGCCCATCATGCAAATACAGCCCTATCTCTTCTTCGACGGTCGCTGCGAGGAAGCCCTGAATTTCTACCGCGAAGCGCTCGGTGCCGAAGTCACCGCGCTGATGCGCTTCAAGGACAATCCCGAGCCCGGAATGAATCCCCCCGGCAGCGAGGAAAAAATCATGCACGCCAGCATCCGCATCGGTGACAGCGAGGTGATGGCGTCCGATGGCAATTGCGCAGGCAAGCCGAATTTCTCCGGCGTGGCGCTGACGCTGACCGCGCCGGATGTCGCCACCGCAGACCACCTGTTCGCACGGCTGTCCGAACAGGGCCAGGTCCAGATGCCGATGAGCGAAACCTTCTTCTCGCCGCGCTTCGGCATGGTTGCCGACCGCTTCGGCGTGAGCTGGATGGTCATCGTCAACCCCACCGACAAGGAGTAAGTAATCATGCGCTTCATGATGCTGGTCATTCCCAAGGGATACGAAACGGCCGAACCGGGCACGATGCCGGACGCGAAACAAGTCGCGGAAATGATGAAGTACAACCAGGCACTGCAGGAGGCCGGCGTGCTGCTCGCGCTGGACGGCTTGCATCCGCCTTCGATGGGGGCGCGCGTGACGTTCGCGGGCGGCAAGCCGAACGTGATCGACGGGCCCTTCATCGAGACCAAGGAAGTGCTCGGTGGCTACTGGATGATTCAGGTCGGATCGAAGGAAGAAGCCATCGAATGGGCCAAGCGCTGCCCGATGAAGGACAACGAAATCATCGAAATCCGGCAAGTACAGGAATTCGATGATTTCACGCCGGAAGTGCAGGACGCCGCGCAAGGCTTCCATGAAATGCAGACGCAACTGGAGCAAGCGCGCCAGGCTTGAAAGCGCGGCCTGCGCGGCCGGCTTCCATTTTTTCCTCTTCGCATCGTGGCCGCCTTCGTGCGGCCATTTTTCATTCCGCTGGAGCGGATTCGCCCTGACTGGCTCAGCCGAGGCCGAGGCGGATTGCCCGCGGGACATGGGGGCCCGCCGAAGGGCGCGGCGACGCGACATGGCCGGTGCCATGGCAAGGAGCCGCAACGCCGTACCGTGGGCAAGCCGTCCGGCATCGGCGAGCTTGTCAGGGCGAATCCGCTCTATTGGTTCACTTTCTTCGTCTACCGCAAACCGCATGCGCTTTTTGCCTGATGCGCGACGCGCTGCAAGAACTCTGCGTCCGCGTTGGGGTTAACTGGGTGTGCTTATTCACCATCGGGCGATGTACCGCAGCCCGGCTCGAACAAGAAGGAATGACGATGAAACCAGGCAAGACTGCGGCGGCTGGCGCTGCGCACAAGGAGGCGCGCGAGGCATGAAGGACGCCGCCATCGATGTATTGATCCCTACCTGCAATCGCCCGGCCGGACTCGCGGTCACCCTGACCGCATTGCTGGGCCAGACGCGACGCGATCTGCGCATCGTGATCTCGGACCAGTCCGACGAACCGGTGTGCAAGCGTCCCGAAGTGCAAGCAGTGCTGCGCGTGCTGCGCGCCCATGGCATCGAAGTCGAAAGCTGGCGTCGCGTACGCCGCGGCATGGCCGAGCAGCGCGCCTTCCTGTTCTCGCGCGTGCGTGCTCCGGCCTGCCTGTTCCTCGACGACGACGTGATCCTCGAAAGCGATGCGATCGCGCGCATGGCCGAGGCGCTGGCCGAGCAGCAATGCGGCTTCGTCGGCAGCGCCTTGCACGGTCTGTCCTTCATCGATGACGAGCGTCCGCACCAGCAGCGCATCGAATTCTGGGATGGCCCCGTGCGGCCGGAAAAAATCGCGCCGGGCGGACCGCAATGGGCGCGCCACCACCTGCACAGCGCGGCCAACCTGTTTCATCTGCAACGCACGCTGGGCCTGGGCAAGGAACGCAGCCGCCTGTACAAGGTGGCTTGGGTCGGTGGCTGCGTGCTGTTCGACAGCGACAAGCTGCGTGCCGTGGGCGGCTTCGATTTCTGGACCGAGCTGCCGAGCGGGCATTGCGGCGAAGACGTGCTGGCGCAATTGCGCGTGATGGAACGCTTCGGCGGCTGTGCGCTGATTCCGTCCGGCGCCTATCACATGGAATTGCCGACCACAGTCACCACGCGCGAGGTCGACGCTCCGCTGGTTCTGGCGCAATCGATGCCAGCCAACGCAATCAACGCCACCCCGGCCGCGAACGCTGCAAACGCGGCTCGCGCCACCGCGGTTGCCCGGTCGTGAGCACGCGCAGGCTGTATCCGCCGCTGGAGGAGGTGCGCAGCATCCTGGTGCTGCGCCCGAATGCGGTGGGCGATTTCATCTACGCGCTGCCCTGCCTGTACGCGCTGCGTGCCACCTATCCGCAGGCGCGCATCGTCTACATCGGCAAACAATGGCATGCCGACTTCCTGGCCGACCGTCCGGGGCCTATCGACGAGGTGCTGGTGATCCCGCCCTGTCCTGGCGTCGGTGCCGCGCCCGATGCGCAGGTCGATGCGCAGGCGGTGGAGAGCTTCGTCGCGTCGCTACGCGGGCGCCGCTTCGACCTGGCGCTGCAAATCTATGGCGGCGGACGCTATTCGAATCCCTTCCTCAAGCGCATCGGCGCACGTTTGACGATAGGCATGCGGGCCGCCGACGCCGAGCCGCTGGACCGCTGGGTGCATTACGGCCCGTTGCAACAGCGCCGCCTGCAATTGCTCGAAGTGGCCGCACTCGCCGGTGCGCAGCCGGTGCTGGCCGAACGCGAACTGAGCCTCACCGCGCGCGATCGCGCCGGGGCCGCACGCGTGCTGCCGCCCGCCGATGAACGGCCGCTGGTACTGATCCAGCCCGGCGCCTCCGATCCGCGCCGACGCTGGGATCCGGCGCGTTTTGCCGCAGTCGCCGACCGGCTCGCGGCACAGGGCATGCAAGTGGCGGTGAATGGCACCGAAGAAGAAGGTCCGGTGGTGCGCGCCGTGCTGGCGCAGATGCGCGCCCCCGCGCTCGACCTCACCGGACGCCTGTCGCTATCCGGCTTGTGTGGCGTGCTGGAAAGAGCGGCACTGCTGGTGTCGAACGATACCGGGCCGCTGCATCTGGCACTGGCGCTGGGTACACCGGTGGTCGGCATCTACTGGCTGACCAATCTCATCGAAGCCGCACCGCTGCATCATGCCGGCCACCGCGCGCTGCTGGCCACGCGCACGCATTGCCCGCAATGCGGACAGGACAATTACCGGCAGCGCTGCGCGCACGATCCGAGTTTCGTGGATGACGTACAAGTCGACGAAGTGGCGGCCGCGGCGCAAGACTTGCTGGCAGAGTCGGAACGGGCGAGCTCGGAATAAGACGGAACAAGACAGAATAAGAGGCCGT
>DATBUE010000504.1:0-3619 GCA_036516375.1 Noviherbaspirillum sp.
GACCACACGCGGATCGGACAGGAATTCCTTCAGATATCGGCGCAACGCCGGCGCCGTCGGCGCGTCGGGTGTACCGAGGTTCGCCAGCACGATCGCAGTACGTTGGGGTGCGCCGTGGGTATAAGCCGGTTCCTTGGAAAACGCCATGAGTCCTCAGGAGGCGAGCAATTCGCGCGCGTGCTTGCGCGTGGTTGCGGTGATTTCGATCCCGCCCAGCATGCGCGCGATTTCCTCGATCCGGCCCTTGCTGTCGAGTGCATGAATGCGCGACAGTGTGCGCCCCTCTGTGCTTTCCTTGGCAACCTGGAAATGCTGGTTGGCCTGGCTGGCCACCTGCGGCAGGTGGGTCACGCACAGCACTTGGCGCTGACTGCCCAGGCGCTTCAGCAAGCGCCCCACCACTTCGGCCACGCCGCCGCCGATGCCGCTGTCGACTTCGTCGAAGATCAGGGTCGGCGTGGCAGTGGCGGTCGAGGCAATGACCGAGATTGCAAGGGAGATGCGCGCCAGCTCCCCGCCCGACGCCACCTTGGCCAACGGACGCGCGGAAGTGCCGGCATGAGCTGCGACCAGGAATTCGACCTGTTCCAGACCATGCGCGGCCGGATCGGCTGCATGCAAGGCCACTTCGAAGCGCCCACCCGCCATGCTCAAGTCCTGCATCGCCGCGCTTACCGCATCCGAAAGCGTACGCGCGGCCTTTGCGCGCGCCGAACTCAGCTTGCGCGCCAGCGCGAGATAGGCCTCCTTGAGCTTGTCTTCCTGCTCGCGCAAGGCATCCAGATCGCTGGCGTCGGCCAGTTGCTTCAGTTGCGCGGCAAGGCGTGCATGCTCCTGCGGCAACTCTTCCGGTTCGATCCGGAACTTGCGTGCGGCCGAATGCAAGGCTTCGACGCGTGCTTCCGCCAGCTGCAGGCGCTCCGGATCGAGTTCCACGCGTCCGAGATAGTCGTTGAGCGCATACACCGCTTCCTGCAACTGGATGCGCGCCGGTTCCAGCGTCTCCAGCACCGGCTTCAGCGCGGCGTCGATGTCGGCCAGTTTGCCGAGCTTGACGTTCAACGCGGTCAGGCGCGAGAGCATCGGGTTGTCGTCGGATTCGGAAATCGCCGCCAGCGCTTCCTGCGCGCCTTC
This sequence comes from Noviherbaspirillum sp., assembly GCA_036516375.1. Classification (GTDB taxonomy): domain Bacteria; phylum Pseudomonadota; class Gammaproteobacteria; order Burkholderiales; family Burkholderiaceae_D; genus Noviherbaspirillum. Next base: position 1,135 of record DATBUE010000504.1, read on the forward strand.
CAGCAGGCTGGCCGCATGCGCGAGACGGCTGTGTTCGTTGCTGACCTCGGCCCATTCGCCTGGCTTCGGCGCCAGCTTGTCGAGCTCACCGACCTGCCATTCGAGCCGCTCGCGCTCGAGCAGCACATTCTTGGCATCGGCCTCGAATTGTTCACGCTGCTTGGCCAAGGCGCGCCAGCTCTTGTACGCCTGCGCCACCGCACGTGCCTGCTCCTGCAAGCCGGCCTGGGCGTCGAGCAGGCCACGCTGTGCGTCCGGGCGCAGGAGCGACTGGTGTGCATGCTGGCCGTGTATGTCGATCAGCATTTCGCCGATCTCGCGCAGCTGGGTCACAGTCGCACTGCTGCCGTTAATGAAGGCGCGCGAGCGGCCGGCGTTGTCGATGATGCGTCTCAACAGCACGCCGCCCTCCTCAGCCTCGAAACCGTTCTCGATCAACCAGGCAACAGCTTCGCTGTGGACCGCGAAATCGGCACTGATCTCGGTGCGCTGCGCGCCCTCGCGCACCACGCTGGAATCCGCGCGGCCGCCAAGGGCCAGTGCCAAGGCATCGATCAAGATGGACTTGCCGGCGCCGGTCTCACCGGTAAACACGGTAAAGCCCGGTGCGAACTCGAGCTCGATCGCATCGACGATCACGAAGTCGCGAATGGAGAGCGTGCGCAACATGGGTATGGGAATGGGGAAACTCGGAGTGGAACGGCCGGCTATTTTAGCTGGCCGGCGACGGACGGATATTCGTTCCAGTGCAGCTTCTCGCGCAGGGTGTCGTAGTAACTCCAACCCTGCGGATGAAGAAAGGTGATCGTGTAACTGGAGCGGCGCACGACGATACGGTCATGGTGCTGCAGGCTGGCAAGCGTCTGCATGTCGAAGCTGACGCTGATGTCGCGCCCGCCCATGATCTCGATTTCTATCGTGCTCGTGTCGGGCACCACGATAGGACGATTCGACAGAGCATGCGGCGCGATCGGCACCAGCACGATGCCACCGAGGGTTGGGTGCAGGATAGGTCCGCCGGCCGAGAGCGCGTAGGCGGTGGAACCGGTCGGGGTGGCAGCAATCAACCCGTCGGAGCGCTGGTTGTACATGAAGCGCCCGTCGACCTCGACCTGCAGTTCGGCCATGCCGGAACTGACGCCACGCGCCACGACCACATCGTTGAAAGCCAGTGCCTCGAAAATACTTTTCCCCTCGCGCAAGACCACGCCATGCAACAGCGAGCGCCGCTCGGATTCCAGCTTCCCGTCGAACATGTCGGCCAGCGCGGACAGCATGGCTTCCTGCGTGATGTCCGTCATGAAGCCGAGCCGGCCGAGGTTGATGCCTATCAGTGGGACATCATAGGGGGCAAGCTGGCGCGCGATGCCGAGCATGGTGCCGTCGCCGCCGAGCACGATCGCTACATCGGCATGACGTCCGATCTCCTCCGGACTCATGCTCAGCATGCCACCGTCGAGCTGCAGATTCTGCGCCGTCTCCTGCTCGAAGACGACGGTCAAACCACGTTCGCGCAGGAAAGCGGCCAGCTCGGACAGTGAAGCCTCGATCCCCGCAGCCATGTACTTGCCGACGATGGCGACGGTCTTGAAACGCGGCACGGAGGATGGCTGGATCGGCAACATGGCAGCGATTAGACCATAATTCCCCAGGCCGTCACAGCATGCTTCCCCCCGATCCATGGCCGCGTTCAAAGCTATCCTGTTCGACCTCGATGACACCCTGTGGCCCATCGTGCCCGTGATCGAGCGCGCCGAGCACATCCTGCATGCCTGGCTGCAGGAACACGTCCCCGCTGTTGCACGAGAAGTCACGATTGAAGGCATGCGGGAGCGCCGTCAGGCGCTGATGGCGACCGACCCGGTCTACCAACTCGATCTGCGGCGCCTGCGGGAAGCCGTGCTGCGTGAAGCCTTTCTACATCATGGGGCGGATACTGGACTGGTGACGTTGGCGATGGAAGTGTTCTCGCGCGCACGTAATGAAGTCAATCTATATCCCGACGTGCCGGTCGTGTTGCCACAGTTGCGACAGGCATTCCGGATCGGATCGATTTCGAACGGCGTTGCGGATCTGAAAGCGATCGGGATCGACGCGCTGTTCGAAGTGTCGCTTGCGGCGCACCAGGTCGGCGTTGCCAAACCCGATCCTGAAATTTTTCTCGCAGCATGCCGGTCCTTGCAGCTCGCGCCGCAGGAGATCGTTTATGTGGGGGACGACCCGGTGCTCGACATCCAGGGAGCACGTGCTGTCGGGATGGCCGCGGTCTGGCTGAAACGACCTCAACACCCACCGCGCAGACTGCCCGCGACGCTGGAACCGGATGCCGTCTGTGCAGATCTGCATCAATTGCAGCAATGGCTGGACATGCAGTCAATGCAAGCCTGACAAGGCGCAAACGCACGGGCTGCGCTGGCGCAACATACGCTGGTCGGCCCGCCCCGCGCTGGCTAGAATACGTGCATGCAACTCGATGCTCGTGCCC